>NZ_LRMO01000018.1:0-200762 GCF_019266135.1 Bacillus sp. F2HM | reverse complement strand
CAAAGGTTTTCTATCACGCTGAATAGAAGACAAAGGGTTAAAATAAAGATCATTTTAGCCCTTTGTCAACAATTTGAGATAGACGTTTTTACGTCTATCTTTTTTATGTAACATCGTGTATCATAACGTCAACGAAAGGGGTTTTGCCAAATGGGAAAAAGCAAAGCAAAGAAAAAACGAGAGCATATCCAAAGGCAGCAGAGCCGAAATCCAGAACTGTCGAGAGGAAACATGCCGCATTTTAGCACACACGAAAGGAAGACAAAAACAAAACAAGAAGCCTTGCAGCACATGATGAAGAAACATAAAGGACGAAATGCTTATGATCACTATCAAGAGGATCATAAGCATTTTTATTTTGCTTTTTTGTGACAACTAGATCAAATAAATGGAAAAATTTTTAAAAATAGGACAAACGGTCGTTTCTTTTTGTCTAAAAATGTAGTTAAATGACAAAAAGAAACGAAAGACGAAAGGGAGAGTGAGTATCGTGAACGTCAAGTCATTTGGAGCAGGGCTTTGTATGGCAAGTGTGCTTGTGGCATCGGTCATGTTTGGCGCGTCAGGTATTTCTGCAAAGGAGCAAGCAAAAAAAGAGTACATGATCGGCTTTTCTTCTTCCGTTCAAGACAAAAAACAAAAACAGCTTGTAAAAGAAGCTGGCGGGCATGTGAAAGAATCAATAGAGCAAATAGATATGATGAAAGTGTCGTTGAATGAGACTTCGAAAAAGAAACTGAATGAAGCAAAAGAAGTGACCTTCATCGAAGAAGACCAAAAAGCAAAAACTAGCGGTCAAACTGTTCCATACGGCATCAAAAGCATCAAAGCACAAAAGGTACATAAACAAGGATACGCTGGACAGAATGTCAAAGTAGCCGTTCTTGACAGCGGCATCGACGGTAAACATGAGGATTTACATGTCACCGGCGGGGTGAGCTTTGTACCGGCAGAGTCTGATCCGCTTGTTGATCCGCATGAACATGGAACGCATGTGGCAGGCACAATTGCCGCATTAGATAATAAGGTAGGTGTCGTTGGTGTTGCGCCAAAAGCTTCTATCTATGCTGTCAAGGTGGCAGATGAAAATGGTGACGGCTACTATAGCTGGATCATAAAAGGGATTGAATGGGCCATTGAGAATGACATGGATGTCATCAATATTAGTATGGGGGGAGCAAGTGAATCTGAGGCGCTGAAAGAAGCGGTAGATCGAGCGTATGATAAAGGGATTCTCATTGTGGCTTCTGCAGGGAATGAAGGAAGCTATGGCTCTCTCAATACGATTGACTATCCGGCTAAATACAGCTCAGTGATGGCGGTTGCCTCTGTTGACCAAAAAAAGCAAAGAGCCTTTGATTCATCTGTTGGCGAGGAAATCGAAGTCTCAGCACCAGGCGTTTCAACGCTGAGCACCATTCCTCATAATGAATATGGCTACATGAGCGGAACGTCAATGGCTTCACCGCATGTAGCGGGCGCTGCGGCTGTCATTCTATCAAAACATCCGAATCTGACAAACGATGAAGTACGCGAGAGATTGTCAAAAACGGCGACAAAGCTTGGAGAACCTTTTTATTACGGTGCCGGGCTTGTGAACGTACAAAAAGCCGCACGATAAATGAAAAAGAGAAAGCAGTGAGCAGGCTGCTTTCTCTTTTTTCTTTCGATAAAACTGTCATGTTTCGTAATCTCTCTCATAGAATCTAGTAACCTTACTATTTGGGAGGAAGACACATGCGGAAAAAGTCTTGGAAGGAGCATCTTCTTCAGCACGTAAAAGATCATCTCTCGATTTATTTATTTGTCTCTGTACTCTTTTTAATGGGTGTGATCTTCGGGGCAATCATTGTCAATAGCATGACATTCAGCCAGAAAGAGGATTTATTCTATTATTTAAATCAATTTTTTGGTCAACTGACAAATGAGAAAGCAGCTGAATCAAAAGAAATGTTTTTACAAAGCTTCCTGCATCATATGAAATATTTAGGCCTTATGTGGATACTGGGAATCTCCATCGTTGGTCTGCCGCTTATCTTTCTTATGATCTTTTTAAAAGGAATTGTTGTTGGGTTTACTGTTGGTTTTCTCGTGAATCAAATGGGGCTGAGTGGATTTTTTCTCTCGTTCGTATCGGTGCTTCCGCAAAACATTTTGCTCATTCCAGCCTATTTAGTAATTGGCACTTGTGCGATTGCGTTTTCCATCCGTCTCATTGGACAGCTCTTCATGAAAAAAACCATTAGTCAAGCACCCGTCCAGTGGTTTGGCCGGTATGCATCTGTTCTGCTGATGATTTTAGCGCTTGCTGCACTGTCGTCTTTTTTTGAATCGTACATATCATTCATGCTGATGAAAAAGCTGGCAGGTGTTCTTTTATAATTGTTATTAATTAATAATCAATTTATTTATCAATTTAAAATGATTATAGTTGGCTCTCAGCACATCATTTGATATAATGATCAAGTAATGTGGCGTAGGAGGGAAAGTCAATGGAAAATAGGATTGATCGAATTAAGAAACAGCTTCATTCTTCCAGCTACAAGCTCACGCCACAGCGTGAAGCCACAGTAAGAGTACTGCTTGAGAATGAAGAAGACCATTTAAGTGCAGAAGATGTATACCTCCTCGTAAAAGAGAAGTCTCCTGAAATTGGTCTTGCTACTGTTTATCGGACGTTAGAATTGCTCACTGAACTGAAAGTTGTTGATAAAATTAACTTTGGAGACGGCGTTTCGCGATATGATCTTCGCAAAGAAGGAGCCGCTCACTTCCATCATCATCTTGTCTGCATGGAATGCGGAACAGTCGATGAGATAGAAGATGATTTATTAGAAGATGTCGAAGAGATTATTGAACGTGACTGGAAATTTAAAATTAAGGATCATAGATTGACATTCCATGGTATTTGCCATCGGTGTCATGATGATGAATCCGGCAAATAATCCGAATTGGAACCTTTTCATTTAAGATGAAGAGGTTTTTTGCATTTTCGCTGTATATTCCTTGTCCCACCTGGCATATGCTGAAGTAATGAAAAGGTGAGAAAGGACTTGAAGTTTATGCGAAAATGGCTCAAAACAACAGGTGAAGTGATCAAAGTATTTATCTTGTTCACTGGTTTTACCGTCCTGTTCTATTATGCTATGATATGGATAAATTCAGAATATGAAAGCTACCATCGTTATGATAAACCAGAGGGTGCAGCAATTAAAGTGATGGAAATGGATCAGCCGAATCAAGACAATTGGCAAGACCGATTGATTTATTTTTATCAAAACGGGGAGTAGAAATCATTGAACGATCAATTATCCGACTTTATTCATTTTATGACCGTAGAGAGAGGACTCTCTGAAAATACCATTGTTTCTTATAAAAGAGATTTACAGAACTACTTGTCTTTTTTAATGACACATGAACAGCTGACGGATATTAGCGATGTCACGCGTCTGCATATCATTCATTATTTAAAGCAGTTAAAAGAGGAAGGGAAATCAAGTAAAACGTCTGTACGGCATCTATCATCGATTCGTTCCTTTCATCAATTTCTGCTTCGGGAAAAAGTGACAACGGATGACCCGTCATGGAACATTGAAACGCAAAAAACAGAGCGGACTTTACCGAAAGTTCTATCATTAGGGGAGGTCGAAAAGCTGCTTGATACACCAAATCAGCACACTCCCTTTGACTACCGAGACAAAGCAATGCTTGAGCTCTTATATGCAACAGGCATTCGCGTCAGTGAAATGCTGGATCTGACCCTTGCCGATGTTCACCTCACAATGGGCTTTGTCCGCTGTTTTGGAAAAGGAAGAAAAGAGCGTATTGTGCCAATCGGTGAAGCTGCTGCAAGCGCAATTGAAGAATATCTCGAAAAGGGAAGAAGCAAGCTGTTAAAAAAACAGCCGTCAGATGCCTTGTTTCTCAATCATCACGGGAAAAAAATGTCTCGGCAGGGCTTCTGGAAGAACTTAAAAAAACGAGCCATCGAAGCAGGGATTCAAAAGGAACTGACGCCTCATACGCTCAGACATTCATTTGCTACACACCTGCTTGAAAACGGTGCGGACTTAAGAGCCGTACAGGAGATGCTCGGACATGCCGATATCTCAACAACACAAATTTACACACATGTGACGAAAACAAGACTGAAAGATGTGTATCACAAATTCCATCCAAGGGCATAAGTAAAGCATGACACAGTGAATGGGTGTCATGCTTTTTCATGTTTACACCGTTTATGGTTGTCAACTGGCTTGTAAACGGTTTATACTTGAGATGTCTGACCTCTCACTGTTTGTAAGGTCAAAAGACAAGAATATTGAAGGAGGCGCTTTTTAATGCCTGATTATCAGTATAAACGCATTTTTCTCGTCGTCATGGATTCAGTAGGAATTGGGGAAGCACCAGATGCTGCTGATTTTAATGATGTAGGTGCAGATACACTTGGACATATTGCTGAAAAAATGAACGGGCTTCATATGCCGAATATGGCGAAGCTTGGGCTGAGTCATATTAAAGAAATCAAAGGAATTCCAGCGGATGAAAAACCGCTTGCGTATTATGGAAAAATGCAAGAAGCATCAAACGGTAAAGACACAATGACAGGACACTGGGAAATCATGGGTCTTTACATAGACACACCGTTCAAAGTCTTTCCAGAAGGATTCCCAGATGAACTACTAAATGAATTAAAAGAAAAAACTGGCCGGGGTATTATTGGAAATAAACCTGCGTCTGGTACGGAAATTTTAGATGAGCTTGGCGAAGAGCACATGAAAACAGGCGATTTAATTGTTTATACATCTGCGGATTCTGTGCTGCAAATTGCTGCGCACGAAGAAGTTGTGCCATTAGATGAGCTTTACCGTATTTGTGAAATTGCCCGTGAACTCACATTAGATGAAAAATATATGGTTGGACGGATTATCGCTCGTCCGTTTGTCGGAGAGCCTGGCGCATTTGTTAGAACGCCAAACCGTCATGACTATGCGTTAAAACCATTTGACCGTACAGTCATGAATGAACTGAAAGATGATGGACTCGATGTCATTGCGATCGGAAAAATCTCTGATATTTATGATGGCGAGGGGATCACATCATCTCTTAGAACAAAATCAAACATGGATGGAATGGACAAGCTGGTCGATACACTTAAAACAGACTTTACAGGACTCAGCTTTTTAAACCTTGTTGATTTTGATGCTCTTTACGGACATAGAAGAGATCCAGAGGGTTATGGAAAAGCATTAGAAGAATTTGACGCACGTCTTCCTGAAGTGTTTGACCTGTTGAAAGAGGATGATCTTCTTGTGATCACAGCAGATCATGGTAATGACCCAGTTCATCACGGAACAGATCATACAAGAGAATATGTTCCGCTCATTGCTTACAGCAAAAAGCATCAGGAAGCAAATGAACTGCCAACAGCAAAAACGTTTGCTGATCTTGGGGCAACCGTTGCAGATAATTTCAAGATAGCGATGCCAAAATACGGAACAAGCTTTTTATCTAAACTTAAATAGGGGGAAATCTCGTGGGAGCACAGTTTTCAGAAGCGGCGGCATACATTAAACAAGCATCGACATATGTACCAACAGTTGGATTGATTTTAGGATCAGGGCTTGGCATTTTAGCAGATGAGATTGAAAATCCAATCAAAATAAAATATGAAGATATTCCCGGATTCCCTGTTTCAACAGTAGAGGGACATGCAGGGCAGCTCGTGATCGGAACGCTGAAAGGCACTGTCGTTTGCGCGATGCAAGGACGTTTTCATTTCTATGAAGGATATGATATGAAGCAAGTGACGTTTCCTGTCCGTGTGATGAAAGAAATTGGCATTGACACATGTATTGTCACAAATGCAGCCGGCGGTGTGAATACGTCGTTCCGTCCAGGAGATCTCATGCTGATCACAGATCATATCAATATGATGGGAACCAATCCATTAATTGGCCCAAATGACAGTCAAGGCGTTCGTTTCCCTGATATGTCTGCACCGTACGATAAAGAATTGCTGGCACTTGCAGAAGAAACAGCCCAGCGTTTAGGCATATCTGTACAGCAAGGGGTTTATGCAGGGATGACAGGCCCTTCATATGAAACACCTGCTGAAGTTCGTTTCTTAAGAACACTTGGAGCAGATGCTGTTGGAATGTCGACTGTTCCAGAAGTGATTGTTGCGCGTCATGCAGGAATGAAAGTGCTTGGCATTTCATGCATTTCCAATGCGGCATCTGGTATTTTGGATCAGCCGCTATCTCATGATGAAGTGATCGAAGTAACGGAAAAAGTGAAAGCAAGTTTTCTTGATTTAGTAAAAGACATTGTCAAACAACTTTCATAGCATGTGTCCAGAAGCCTTCTGCTACCCAAGCAGAAGGCTTTTTTTATTTGCAATCATACGATCTCTGAATAAAACAGCCTGTATGAGGAAAAAATAGAAAGGATTACGATAATGGAGGTCTGCCACTTGAAACGTCATATATGTGCATTGTTTATTTTAATGATCCTTATCTCAATGGTTTCACCATCAGCGATAGCAAAAGAAAAGATTGAAAAACCAGGAGAAAAACAAACATCAGAATTGGCACACGAAGCCAAATCAGCGATCTTAATAGAACGAGACACGGGAAAGGTGCTTTACAACAAAAACAGCGATGAAAAGCTTGCACCCGCAAGTATGACCAAAATCATGACGATGCTTCTGATCATGGAAGCCATTGATCAGGGTAAACTAAAAATGACAGACAAGGTCAGAACGAGCGACTATGCAGCGTCCATGGGAGGCTCACAAATCTTCCTTGAACCAGGAGAAGAAATGACCGTGAAAGAAATGCTGAAAGGCATTGCGATTGCGTCAGGAAATGATGCTTCAGTTGCCATGGCAGAGCATATTGCAGGATCTGAAGAACAGTTCGTTGAGCAGATGAACAAAAGGGCGAAAGAGCTTGGCCTCAACTCAACAGTCTTTCAAAACCCAACAGGACTTCCTGAAAAAGACCATTACAGCACAGCTCACGATATGGCAATAATGGCAAAAGAGCTGTTGAAATATGAACAAATCACCAAATTCACAGGTGTCTACGAAGACTATCTAAGGCAAAACACAGATAAAAAATTCTGGCTTGTAAATACAAACCGTCTGATTAAATTTTATCCAGGTGTCGATGGGGTAAAAACCGGTTTTACAGGTGAAGCGAAATACTGTTTAACTGCATCTGCTAAAAAAGGCAACATGCGCGTCATTGCGGTTGTCTTCGGCGCAAGCACTCCGAAAGACAGAAACGCTCAGGTAGTCAAAATGTTAGATTACGCATTTAGTCAATATACGACCCATCCGCTTTACAAAAGAGGGCAAGATGTGGCGGAGATCAAAGTGAGCAAAGGGAAAAAGAAAAACATTCAGCTCGTTACTTCTGAACCGATCTCCCTTTTAACGAAAAAAGGCGAAAATGTGGATCAGATCAAAAAAGAAATCAAATTGTCTCATGATGTCAAGGCTCCATTTTCAAAAGGAACGGAACTTGGTACGATCGTGTTGAAAAAAGACGGAAAAGTGCTGCATGAAAGTCCTGTAGAAGCAAAAGAAGGAATGGAAAAGGCAGGGGTTTGGACTTTCTTCAAACGGGCGATGGCTGATTTTGTAAAATGGAAATAAAAGGCGAAAGGCTGCTGTAATTGGCAGTCTTTTTGCTATGAGGAAAAAGAAAAGAACATCTAAATGTGACGAATGGTCACTAGTTTTGTCATGGTGAAGGATTTATTTCATATAAAAGAGAAACACTCTTTATCCGAAATTAGAGCAAGGAGGAATAAAAAATGAGCCTTGGTATTGATTTTCAAGTAAAAGAGAGCGTACTTTGCATTCGGTTAACAGGAGAGCTCGATCATCACTCCGCAGAAACATTGAGACAAAAGGTGACGAATTATTTGGAAACAGAGGACATTCGCCACATTGTGCTGAATCTGGCTGATTTATCGTTTATGGACAGCTCTGGACTCGGAGTGATTTTAGGAAGATATAAGGAAATTAAGCAGCTTGGCGGGGAAATGGTCGTCTGTGCCATCTCGCCAGCAGTGAACCGGTTATTTGATATGTCTGGCTTGTTTAAAATCATTCGGATGGAGCCTTCTGAGCAAACGGCTTTGCAAACATTGGGGGTGGCATCATGAGAAATGAAATGAACCTGACGTTTTCGGCATTAAGCCAAAATGAATCGTTTGCAAGGGTGACAGTCGCGGCATTTATCGCTCAGCTTGATCCGACTTTAGATGAATTAACAGAAATCAAGACCGTTGTATCTGAGGCAGTGACCAACTCCATCATCCATGGCTATGATGGGAATCCAGATGGCAAGGTGCACATCCATGTCACATTAGATGATCATGTCGTTTACCTCACCATCCGTGACGAAGGTATGGGTATTACAGATCTTGAGGAAGCAAGACAGCCGCTTTTCACCACAAAACCAGACTTAGAGCGCTCTGGAATGGGCTTTACCATCATGGAGAATTTTATGGATGATGTCATGGTGGACTCATCTCCAGAAATGGGCACGACCATCCGTTTAACAAAGCATCTATCAAAAAGCAAAGCGCTTTGTAATTAAAGGAGCTGCTCATATGGATGTGGAGGTAAAAAAGCAAGCTAAAAAAGCCCAGCTGTCAAATGATGAAGTCAAAGAGCTCATCAAAAAAAGCCAAGACGGTGATCAGCAAGCAAGAGACCTCCTCGTAGAAAAAAACATGCGTCTTGTTTGGTCCGTTGTTCAGCGCTTTTTAAATAGGGGATATGAACCAGATGATCTATTTCAGATTGGCTGTATTGGACTGCTGAAATCTGTTGATAAATTTGATTTGTCATATGATGTAAAGTTTTCAACGTACGCCGTCCCCATGATCATTGGTGAAATTCAGCGATTTATTCGGGATGATGGAACGGTCAAAGTCAGCCGGTCATTAAAGGAACTCGGAAATAAAATTCGTCGGGCAAGGGATGAATTGTCTAAGTCTCATGGAAGAATGCCGACCGTTCAGGAAATTGCCGAATACCTTGATATCACACCAGAGGATGTCGTCCTCGCCCAAGAAGCGGTGCGCTCGCCATCATCCATTCATGAAACGGTGTATGAAAATGATGGGGATCCGATTACATTGCTTGATCAAATTGCCGATCATTCTGAGGAAAGATGGTTTGACAAAATCGCACTGAAAGAAGCGATCAAGGAATTAGAAGAACGGGAAAAACTTATTGTGTATTTAAGGTATTATAAAGACCAGACACAATCTGAGGTTGCAGAGAGACTTGGCATTTCACAAGTACAAGTCTCACGGCTTGAAAAGAAAATTTTAAAACAAATCCAAATGCAAATGGATCAAAAAGACAGCTAGCCAATTCGGCTGGCTTTTTTTTGTGTGGTAATTACCGGTAAATCAAGTTCTATCAGTATGAGAACCATTTTTCACCACATACTATTTTTAACCCATCGTATAGGAAGTGACTTGGATGGACGGACAAATCTTTATTCGGCTGCGTCATCGAATCAAGACCGGTATTGATCAGCTCATTTATTTAGAGGATATCGCCCAAATCACTGGTGATGAGTTTGCTGTGCAAAAGCTTAGTAAAATGCCGGTGTATCATGTCAGCAAAAAGGATCGTCACATCGCCGTTCTTGATATCATGCATGTCGTCAAAACGATCAAAAAAACGTGCCCAGATATCGACATTCAAACCGTTGGCGGCTCTGAGGCCATTGTTGAAATTGATACAGGCAAACGCCAGCTTTCTCCCGTTTTATTTGTGTTTGTATGGCTCCTATTATTTGTTGGAGCGGCGCTTGCCATTATGAATTTCCACGAGGATGTCAGTATGCGGCTCGTTCATATCCGCCTATATGAAATGATCACAGGGAAAACGGTTGAGCATCCGTATTTATTACAAATTCCATATAGCTTTGGACTCGGTTTTGGCATGATTTTGTTTTTCAATCATGTATTTAAAAAGCGTTTAAATGAAGAACCAAGTCCGCTCGAAGTGGAAATGTTTAAATATCAGCTCGATCTCGATCATTATGTCGCACTCAATGAAAATAAAGAAACATTGAAGGATATCCATGATCGGTAAGTGGCTTTTTGTCGTACTCGTTGGACTTGGCGGCGGTTTAACGGTCGGAGCAGGATTTGTGGCTTTTCTTACAGTGCTTGGCATCATTCCCCGCTTAATGCAATTAACCAAAACGCAGCGCTTCATACAAGGGTACGAGGCGGCTGTTATTAGCGGGGCGGTTGTTGGCGGCTGGGCCACCTTAAGTCAAATACATCTTCATTTAACCAAATGGCTGGCGATGCCGGTCGGTCTTTTATCAGGCATCTTCGTCGGCATGCTTGCAGCTGCACTCACTGAAGTATTAAATGTACTTCCTATATTAACGAAAAGAATTGGAATGGACGGGAAAATTGTTTTGCTGCTCATGGCCATCGTCTTAGGAAAGGTATTTGGTTCACTATTTCATTGGCTTATTTATATTTAATCAATTGGAGGGAACAACACGTGTCGAGTTTAAAAGAGAACTATCCATCTAAGGTGAAAACATATCAGCCCAAACCTCCTTATGTCCTCAACTGCATTAAGGCGTTTTTAGTTGGCGGTTTAATCTGTCTGATAGGTGAGGGGCTGCAAAATTTCTATATCCATTTTTTTGATTTTAATGAAAAGACAGCAGGGAATCCGACGGTGGCAACCCTCATTTTAATTTCTTCTCTATTAACGGGTATCGGTATTTACGATAGAATCGGCCAGTTTGCTGGAGCCGGATCGGCCGTACCGGTGACAGGCTTTGCTAACAGTATGACAAGTGCTGCCCTTGAGCATAAAAGTGAAGGGCTTGTTTTAGGTGTTGCCACAAATATGTTTAAACTCGCTGGGAACGTTATTGTGTTCGGTGTCGTTTCCGCATATGTCGTAGGGATCATTCGATACGTCTTTGAAAAGATGTTTTCGTAGGAGGAATGAAAGGTGAAACTAACAGGTAAACAATCTTGGGTATTTGAGCACAAGCTTTATGTCAATGCAGAAGGAACTGCTGCAGGACCGAAAGAAAAAGAAGGCCCGATTGGCCATTTAATCGATAAAACGTACGATGAAATGCACTGTGATCAAAAGAATTGGGAAATGGCTGAAAGGAAGCTCATGGATGATGCGATATCAACCGCTTTATCAAAAGCAAATTTGCAAAAAAGCGATATTGACCTGTTGCTGGCTGGAGATTTACTCAATCAGAACGTCACTGCAAACTATGTGGCAAGAGAGCTGAAGATCCCGTTTCTTTGTTTGTTTGGGGCCTGCTCGACTTCAATGGAATCGGTTGCCATTGCGTCAGCGCTCATTGATGGCGGATTTGCAAATAGAGCCATTGCAGCGACAAGCAGCCATAATGCGACGGCAGAACGCCAATTTCGTAATCCGACAGAATACGGCGGACAAAAGCCCGATACAGCAACAAGTACAGTGACAGGAAGCGGAGCCGTTATTATCAGCCAAGAAGTCTCTGACATTCAAATTACAAGCGCAACAGTGGGCAGGGTCATGGATCTTGGCATTACAGATCCATTTGATATGGGATCGGCCATGGCACCGGCAGCGGCAGACACCATCAAGCAGCATTTAGAAGACTTAGGAAGAACAGTAGATGATTACGATCTGATTTTAACTGGAGATTTATCAGGCATTGGTTCACCGATCTTAAAGGATCTCCTGAAAGAAGACGGCATTCAGCTTGGGAGAAAGCACGATGATTGCGGTTTAATCATCTATACACCCGATCAAAACGTATTCGCTGGAGGCAGCGGTTGTGCTTGTTCAGCTATAGTGACATTTAGTCATATCTTTCAAGAAATGAAAGCAGGGAATTTGCAAAGAGTACTCGTTGTGGCAACCGGGGCGTTACTCAGCCCGATGATGGTTCAGCAAAAAGAGACCATTCCAACCATTGCGCACGGTGTCGTATTTGAGCGTGCAGGAGGAGAGAGCTAATGGATTATCTTATCGCTTTTGTGGCAGGCGGACTTATTTGCGTCATTGGCCAGCTTTTACTAGACGTACTTAAACTCACGCCTGCACATGTCATGACTACTTTTGTTGTAGCGGGTACCATTTTAGATGGATTCGGTATTTATGATAAATTTATTGAATTTGCAGGTGCGGGCGCAACCGTACCAATCGTCAGCTTTGGTCATAGCTTGCTTCATGGGGCAATGCATCAGGCAGATGTACATGGATTCATCGGCATCGGTATCGGTATTTTTGAATTAACCTCTGCTGGAATATCAGCTGCGATTTTATTCTCATTTATTGTCGCGCTTATTTTTAAACCGAAAGGATAACCGAATATGGGGCAAAGACGGAAAGTCATTTTAGTGACAGACGGAGATATATATGCTGCCAAAACCATAGAGCTTGCTGCTAAAAACGTCGGCGGACGATGTATTTCCAGCTCAAAAGGAAATCCAAGCAAACGGACAGGACCTGAACTTGTTCAGATGATTTTAAAAACGCCGTATGATCCAGTCTTTGTGATGTTTGATGATTCTGGTCTGACAGGTGAAGGAACAGGGGAGACGGCGATGAAACATGTGGCGCGCCATCCTGAAATCGAAGTTATTGGTGCGATCGCAGTTGCATCCAAGACGCATCAAGCAGAATGGACAAAGGTTCATGTCTCCATTGACCGGGAAGGTGAACTGACAGAATATGGTGTCGACAAACACGGTCTTCCCGAAATGGAGCCCCATAAAATGAGCGGGGATACAGTGTATTGCCTTGACTCCCTCAACCTTCCGTTAGTTGTCGGGATTGGAGATATTGGCAAGATGGGACGAAAAGATGATCTGAGCAAGGGATCTCCAATCACGATGAAAGCAGTGGAATTAATACTAGAAAGGAGTGGTTACCATGAAGAAAGACAAGGTAAACGTGTACCGAGACCCGAAAAAAAATGAAGATTACTTCAAGGAAAATGTCGGAATGGGTCTCAGCTTTGACCTTGGTGTTCGGAAAATTTATATACACGAGCAGGAAATCCAGCTTTACTATGTAAACGGATTGTGTGATACACAGTATGTCATCTACTTATTAAAAGAACTAATCGAAATCAATGACAACGAACCTGAATCAGATGATCTTGCACATGTAGTTGAGAACCGCCTTGTCAATCAGCAGGTTTCAAAGGTAGAAACGCTGGATGAAGCAGTGGATCAAGTGCTGTCTGGGCTTGTAGCAGTCGTTGTAGAAGGTGAAAATTACGCCTTTATCATTGATGTTAGAAGCTATCCTGGCAGAATGCCTGAGGAGCCGGATACGGAAAAGGTGGTCCGGGGAGCAAGGGACGGTTTTGTTGAAAATATTATTGTGAATACAGCGCTTATTCGAAGAAGAGTGCGGGATGAAAAGCTGAGATACAAAATGCTCAAAGTAGGCGAACGTTCAAAAGCGGATGTCTGTGTTTGCTATATTGAAGATATTGCAGACCCTGACTTAGTAGATATTATAGAAAAAGAAGTATCAGGAATCAAAGTCGATGGGCTGACGATGTCTGATAAAACGATTGAAGAATTTATAATTAAGCAAGGATATAATCCCTTTCCGCTAGTGCGTTACACCGAGCGTCCAGATGTCGCCGCTAACCACATATTAGAAGGGCATGTCATCATCATTACGGATACATCCCCTAGTGTTATCATTACACCAACCACTATTTTTCACCACGTTCAGCATGCAGAAGAATACCGCCAGGCACCTGCCGTTGGTACATTCTTAAGATGGGTACGCTTTTTAGGCATTTTATGTTCTACCTTTCTTTTGCCGATTTGGTTTCTTTTTATCCTCGAACCAAATCTCCTGCCTGACAATTTAAGCTATATTGGATTTAATAAACCTTCTCATATCCCTGTGATTCTCCAAGTATTTCTTGCTGATTTCGGGGTGGAATTTTTAAGGATGGCTGCGATTCATACGCCAACCGCATTGTCGACCGCCATGGGGCTGATCGCGGCTGTTTTAATTGGACAAATCGCCATTGATGTTGGTTTATTTACACCAGAGGTCATCTTATACGTCTCGCTGGCAGCGATCGGTACCTTTACAACGCCAAGCTATGAACTGAGTGTCGCCAATAAGATTGTAAGGCTCATCATCCTAGCACTAGTAGCGATCTTTAAGCTGAATGGACTCATCATTGGTTTTACGTTGTTAATCATTTATTTAACATCCATTCGTTCATTGCAGACGCCTTATATGTGGCCGTTCATTCCTTTTAATGGAAAGGCTTTGTGGCAAGTACTAATTCGGACGTCTGTTCCTGGCTCAAAAGTAAGGCCGAGCATCGTTCACCCTCAAAACAGATCAAAAATTCCGCCAAATTCTTAACGCTCATTGAAAGTGGCTGAAGATTGTGATATTGTATTTTTAACTTTGAGACAAGGCAAAAGGCAGCTCACGCAGCTGCCTTTTTTCAGCCGAAGCGGAGAAAGAGGGAATGACATTGTATTTACACGGCACTTGCAGACAAAATGAACTCGGTCATTTAGAAATTGGTGGTGTTGATGCCGTTTCTTTAGCTGAAACGTATGGGACACCACTTTATGTATATGATGTGGCTTTAATACGGGAGCGCGCAAAAAGCTTTCAAAAAGCATTTATAGAAGAAGAATTAACGGCACAGGTAGCATATGCGAGTAAAGCATTTTCCTCCATCGCCATGTTTCAGCTTGCCAAAGAAGAAGGATTATCTCTTGATGTCGTATCAGGCGGTGAGCTTCACACAGCCATTTGCGCTGGATTCCCAGTAGAAAAAATTCATTTCCATGGCAATAATAAAAGCAGAGAAGAATTAAAAATGGCTTTAGAGCATGGGATCGGCTGTATTGTTGTGGATAATTTCTATGAAATGAAGCTCATTGAACAGCTTGGTCAAGAGCTGTCAAAAAAAGTGAAAGTATTGCTCCGCATCACGCCTGGTGTCGAAGCGCATACGCATGATTACATTACGACAGGTCAAGAGGATTCAAAATTTGGCTTTGATCTTCACAATGGACAAGCAGATGAAGCGGTGAAACAAGTGCTTGGGTCAGAAGTGATCGAGCTTTTAGGTGTTCATTGTCATATCGGTTCACAAATTTTTGATACGGCTGGTTTTGTCCTTGCAGCCGATAAAATCTTTTTGAAGCTGGATGAATGGAGAGAATCATTTGGTTTTATTTCTACAGTATTAAACTTAGGCGGCGGCTTTGGGATTCGTTATACAGAAGAGGATGAACCACTTCCTGCGACAGAATATGTCGAAAAAATTATCCAAGCTGTGAAAGAGAACGTGGCCCGCTATGAGTTTGATATGCCAGAGATTTGGATAGAACCAGGCCGTTCTCTTGTTGGAGATGCAGGGACGACTCTTTATACGATCGGATCATCAAAACATGTACCTGGCATCCGTGATTATGTAGCGATAGATGGCGGAATGAGTGATAACATTCGTCCAGCTTTATATCAAGCGAAATATGAAGCCGCAAGTGCCAACAAAATGAGCCAAACGCATGATCAAACGGTTTCAATTGCCGGGAAATGCTGTGAAAGCGGAGATATGCTCATTTGGGATATCGATCTGCCAGAATTATCACAAGGGGATTTATTAGCTGTCTTTTGTACCGGAGCTTACGGCTATAGTATGTCAAACAACTATAACCGTATCCCGCGCCCAGCTGTTGTGTTTGTAGAAGACGGGGAAGCGCAGCTAGTGGTTGAGCGTGAAACATATGAGGACATTGTCAAACTTGATTTACCATATCAATCAAAAGTGAAATCATCTACTTAAAAAAAGCCGCCTGGAGTTCAGGCAGCTTTTTTTCATGAATTATTTTCCTCCAGTGAATACAGAAACGATCGCATTCCAAATGGAGACAAAGAAATCCCAAATCTTTTGAAGAAGGTTTTTCCCTTCATCCGATTCTATGAATTTAGTAATCTTGTCTTTTGCTTTATCAATTTGAGATCCTACTTGATTCCAATCGATATTGATGTTTTTCATTTTATCAAATAGCGAGACAAGCTGATCTTTTTGATCCTGCGTCAGATTTAAGTTCAAATCAGAAGCAGCCTGATCCACTTTTTCTTCTACTTCTTTCGTGGTTTTAGGAACACCATTTTTTGCAATGTCATCTTTGATTTTTGCAATAAGGGCAGAAGCATTATCTTTCCCGATAGAGTCACCCAATTTAGAAGTTGTCACAAGCTCTTCGTTTGCCACCTGCTTCACATCTTCTGGAATGGCTTTGTCGCTTGACACCTCATACGCTTTTAGTAAGCCCGTCAGTGCCGCTGTACCAGATACTTCAAATGGAGCAGTCACGACAACCTTGGCATCTTTGACACCTGCTGTCATTAAAGCATTTAAATACATCTCATCTGTAATGGTCTTGATGTTGTGTGTATCCACAGTCAGACCAGTACCTGATTTTTCAATGGTGATCGATGAAGATGATAATGCTCTCGTCCCGATTTGAGAACGAGGGATATACTTTCCTAAATATTCGTGCTCTTCTTTATTGGTTACTTCAATTTTTGTCGCATTTTCAGGTGGGTTCAACTCGTCAAGCACCTTCTGGCGATCAGCCGGTGTTAGGTCTTGCCCGAGTGTGACGATGACATCGCCGACAGCTGCATCCGCTAAGCTGACTTTTGGCGCACCAATTAGGAAAAGGAGCGCTGCCATCATACCAAGCATCATTTTTTTAAACATGTTGACCTCCTTCAAGTCGAAAGCGTTCCTCTTTCAAGAGAAACTCATCTTTTGAGTACACGTGATGAAGTGCACTCCATCATATAGACGTAACAAATTGGCTCGACGTTTCAATTTTCTTTTTAAGATGTGTTCCTGTTCCGATAAATGAAGACATGTCATTTAGTCAGATATCATTTTATTAGGAAAAAAGAATCAAGCAACCCTATTTTATCAATCATCAGATAAGAGGTAAATGACAATCGAAGAGCAGGGGATGTTTAACATCACCGAAAATGTGCTATAATGAGCGTTGTTTAACCTGAAAGGAGAATGTGAAAAATGGCGAAAAAAGGATACATACAATTAACGAATGGAAAGAAAATTGAGTTTGAACTTTACCCAGAGGCTGCTCCAGGTACAGTAGCAAACTTTGAAAAATTAGCGAATGAAGGCTTCTACGATGGATTGAAATTCCACCGCGTGATTCCAGGTTTCGTCAGCCAAGGCGGCGACCCAAACGGTAATGGAACAGGTGGTCCTGGTTACACAATTAAATGTGAAACAGAAGGAAATCCACATCAGCACGAAAGAGGTTCATTATCAATGGCGCATGCTGGTAAAGACACAGGCGGCAGCCAATTCTTTATCGTACATGACCCGCAGCCGCACTTAAACGGTGTTCACACTGTTTTTGGCAAGGTAACATCTGGTATCGAGGCTGTACTTGATATGGAGCAAGGCCAAGGCATGGAAAAAGTTGAAGTTGTAGATGCTTAATCTAAAACACCGCTTAATCGCGGTGTTTTTTATTTTGTTTGTGAACCTACTGTGATTTGTTTCGTTAGGCGGTAGGTGATGAACCAGTACAAAATGGCTAAAGCGCTGATAGAGGCACCAAAGAGACATACTCCGCCCCAGCCATAGGTCGCGTATATACTGGTTGAAACAATTGAGCCGGTCGCACTGCCGATGGAGTAAAAAATCATGTAAGCCGCAGTAAGCCGGCTTCTCGCCTCAGCCCGTACTGTAAAAATCATACTCTGATTGGTCACATGAACTGCCTGCACAGATAGGTCAAGAATGATAATGCCAATGACTAATGCAATAAGTGAATGTTCAGTCAAACTGATGAAAAACCATGAAATGAATAATAGGACAAGAGCTATACCAGTTGTGAACTGTCCAAAACCTCGATCAGCAAGGCTGCCAGCCCGAACAGCCCCTAACGCTCCGGCTGCTCCAGCAAGACCAAATGCGCCAATTGCAGTATGTGAAAGAGAGTATGGCGCAGTACTGAGAGGCAGTACGAGTGAAGTCCATAACGTACCAAAGACGATAAAAATCAGAAGAGCCAAAATCCCACGGATGCGCAGAATTCGTTCTTGTATGAACAATATAAACAATGAACGTAGCAGATGAACATAGGATAATGACTCTCTTTTGCTGTCATCACGCGGGAGCACTCGGAACAATACGCCAGTTAGGATAAGCATGATGACGGCAGAAACAAGATAAACAGACCTCCAGCCAGCAAAATCGGTTAATACACCAGCAAAGGTTCGAGCGAGAAGAATGCCGGTTACGATTCCACTTTGCACCAAGCCGACTATACGGCCGCGTTCTTCTGGAGCAGCCCAACTTGCTGCAAACGCAACGAGTACCTGAGTGACTACAGCGAGCAGTCCGACCACTGCTAATCCTAGAAATAGGACGGTGACGATAGGAGCGATGCCGACTAGAATGAGGGCAAGCACAGATAAAAGCATCTGACCGATAATGAGCCGTCGTCGATTCAACAGATCACCAAGCGGTACTATCAGTAGTAGCCCCGCCGCATAACAAAGCTGAGTAATCGTAATGACAATACCAATGGATGAATACGTGATACCGAATTCGTCTGCCAGTGAATCTAGTAACGGTTGTGCGAAGTATATGTTTGCAACAGCCATCCCACACGCTGCTGCAAAAAGTAGTGCCATATAGTGACTCATCTTTGATTGAGGTTTTATTCGAAAATGAGCCGTTTTCATATCAGGATGATCTCTTGGAGTCATTTTATCTTTAACCATTCATTGCATCCTCTCCTTTTTATACTAAAAAGTATAATATATCGATCGGTATAAAATGATTCCTGTTAAGGATAACCAACAAAATATTTTAAAGTCAAGAGTTTAATCCAGTTATTCTAAGTTGGTCTTGAAGAAAGAAAGACAGTTTGACAATTTTACATGAATAAAATAAAATTATAATGTACTGATTGGTAATGAAAAATGATATCCTTACAAATAAATGAATAATTGTTTTGGTGAAATGATTTTATTGTTGAAAAGAGGAATTGATGATGGTTCGACAGCGTGAGTTTGATGAGGAAAAAGCGTTGGATGATGCAATGGTGCTTTTCTGGGAAAAGGGGTATAGAGCTACAACGTTAAGCGATTTGACTGCAAAAATGGGAATACAGCGGCCAAGCTTATACTCAGCCTTTGGAGATAAAGAGGAGTTATTTGAGGCTGCATTACGTAAATATACAAAGCAGCATGCAGCCCGCATTCGAACAAAACTTCAAAACAATCAATCTGTAAAGAAAGCATTTCATACATTATTTACAGATGTAGTGGAAGAGGAATATAGAGATGGCCCGAGTAAAGGCTGTTTTTGCATTAATACGATAGTGGAGCTTGCTCCACACGAAGAGAAATTTGAAATTCTGACAAGAGAGCATCAGATGTATCTTTCGGTCATATTTGAAGAAAAGATTGTGCAAGGTATTCGCTCAGGTGAGCTTGAAAGCAGCTTGAATGCTAAAGCCTTAGCACAGACACTGGTCGTTTCTTTCATCGGGCTTACCGTCCTAATGAAGTCACGTCCAGAGCGTTCATTTGTAGATCATTCTGTAGCGACGATCCTGTCCATTTTAAAATAAAATGGACAACGCGCTATGGCAGCTTCCATGAAAAAATTATACAGCATAGTGAAAGCGTATTTGATCCATTACATCAAAATACGCTTTTTCTTATAGGGCAGTCATGCGCAGAATGTATTTTTATGATATGATAGGAGAACAAACATTCGTATTTGCGGGGTGCCAGCACATCCAGATGCAAATGAAGAAAGAAGGGGATACTTTGAAACCACTCACAAAAGAAGAGAAAAATCAAATGATGATGGCCATTCAGCGTTACTTTGCCGAAGAACGAGAAGAAGAGATTGGTGAATTAGCAGCCATTAATATACTAGAATTTATCACAAAAAACCTTGGAAGTTACTACTATAATCAAGGGGTTCGCGACAGCCGCAGCATCGCTGTTCAGCGGTCACAATTGTTAGAGGAAGACTTATTCGCACTCGAAAAAAGAATATAATGAAAAGCTTGCAGTATGGTGTGTTACGAACTAATAAACAGGAAAAAGACCCCCTTAATAAAGAACGCATATTCGTATCATATGTAATGATTAAGAGGTGGAACCAAAGGGCCATCTGAATCGTTATATAAGTAACCATTAATGAAAATCAGCTTTTTTGGTTTTATTTCAATAAAAGAAGGAATAAAACATACAAATAGGCGAAGTGCAGATGATGGAGGTTCTAAATATGGGGAAAATTAAATTAAAAATTGCGATCTTATTTGTTTTACTGCTTTGTTTAGGCGCAGGTTATTTATACATGAATGGCATGAAAATTGAAGATGTGCCAACAGCTATTGGCGAAAGCTTAACAAATAATGATAAAGATTACACCATCTATGAATATACCATTACGAAAATTGATGGAGATGAATATTACGGTCAAGCGAAGAATGGCACAAAAATCATTTTTAATGGTAAGAAATTTGAAGATGATGTGGCCGATCTGAAAAAAGGCGATCGTATTAAAGCCTACTTTAGTAATGAAAAAAGAATAGATGGACTGATAAAAGTAGTAAAAGTCGTAAATTGACATGTCTCCTTTCCTATAAGGAGACTTTTTTTGTGAAGAAATCTTGATTGTTGCATTTGACAACAAGGATCGCTATAATAGCCCCTAAGGACAGCTAAATATCGATTGTATCCTTCGGGGCAGGGTGAAAATCCCGACCGACGGTAATAAAGCAAATGCTTTACAGCCCGTGACCCGTTAATTTATTAACGGTTGATTCAGTGAAAAGCTGAAGCCGACAGTGAAAGTCTGGATGGGAGAAGGATAAAGAAAGCTATGAACGAAAAATATTTGTTGATCATAGTCTTATTTCTGATGCAAAAAAACCACAGCCCCGGAATTTTTTCCGGGGCTTTCTGTATGATTTTGTCGTTAATAGACTGCATGCAGTGTTTATTAGGTGATCCCTCATCTACCTTGTATGGACCATAAAAAGCGACGAAGGTGCTCAATCGATCACATGTCCCTAACATCGCTTTTTTTAAAAGTGAGAAATACAAATGAAACGAAAGGGAGGATCACATGTTTACGGGGATAATTGAAGAAGTTGGCACCGTTCAGTCATTAAGTAAAAAGTCAGCAGATGCCATGGAAATTGTCATTACCTGCAGCCGTGTGCTGGAAGATGTTCAACTCGGAGACAGTATCGCCATTAATGGAGTATGTCTCACAGTCACAAGCTTCACAAAAGAACAGTTTACGGCAGATGTGATGCCAGAGACGGTCAAAGCGACATCGCTGGATCAGCTGACACAAGGCAGTCCAGTGAATTTAGAGCGAGCCATGTCCTCAAATGGACGATTTGGCGGCCATTTTGTCTCAGGCCATGTTGATGGAACGGCTGTCATTACCCGGATAGAAAAGAAGAGTAATGCCATTTACTATGATTTAAAGATGAACAAGACCCTCACAGATATGCTCACCCAAAAGGGTTCGATCGCAATAGATGGTGTCAGCTTGACCATTTTCGATTTGCGAGATTCACATGTCACAGTCTCTATTATTCCTCACACGCTTGAAGGAACTATTTTCCCGACTAAATCTATGGGGGATATCGTGAATATAGAGTGTGACATGATCGGTAAATACATTTATCGTTTTTTAACAAAAGAGCAAAGCGAAAAACAGCCATCTCGATTGACCCCATCATTTCTAAAAGAGCACGGATTCTAGGAGGCGATTGTATGTATCATTCCGTTGATGAGGCAGTAAATGCCCTTAAACAAGGAGAAATCATTATCGTAGTGGATGATGAAGACAGAGAAAATGAAGGAGACTTTGTGGCACTTGCTGAGTATGCCACGCCTAGGGTGATTAACTTCATGGCTTTACATGGAAGAGGCCTCATTTGTACGCCAGTCCATGCGTCGATTGCCAAACAACTGAATCTGCATCCAATGGTTGAACATAATACGGATGCACACCATACAGCATTTACAGTAAGCATCGACCATGTGACAACGACAACTGGTATTAGTGCTTTTGAGCGCTCCACGACCATGCTGGCCATGTTAAATAAAGACGCAAAACCAGACGAATTTGCCCGTCCAGGACATGTTTTTCCGCTTATTGCAAAAGAGGGCGGCGTACTAGAAAGACCAGGTCATACAGAGGCGGCGGTTGATCTTGCTAAACTGGCAGGCTCAGAGCCAGCGGGTGTCATATGTGAAATTATGAATGCAGATGGATCAATGGCGCGCGTCCCTGAACTAAAGGAGATCCAAAAACAGCATGATTTAAAGATGCTGACTATCGAAGCATTACAGACATATTTAAACAACAATCGAACAGCCGCTATTGAAACAAAATAAAAATCACAAAAAAGGATGATCAACATATGAATACAATACAAGGTCATGTAGTAGCAGAAGGACTAAAATTTGCAATCGTTGTAGCGAGATTCAATGATTTTATTACAAGTAAACTGTTAGATGGAGCAGAAGATACATTACTCAGACACGGAGCAAATGGTGATGATATCGATGTTGTGTGGGTACCAGGCGCTTTTGAAATCCCGTACATGGCAAAAAAATTAGCAGAAACCAAAAAATATGATGCAGTCATCACACTTGGAACCGTGATCAGAGGCGCAACGACTCACTATGATTACGTTTGTAATGAAGCTGCTAAAGGAATTGCTCAGAGTGCTATGTCAACAGGGGTACCGATTATCTTTGGTGTACTCACAACAGAATCTATTGAACAAGCCATTGAGAGAGCTGGTACAAAAGCAGGAAATAAAGGCAGCGAATCGGCTGCAGCTGCTATTGAAATGGCGAATCTCAATCGAACGTTCTCTTAATTTAGTGAAAAAGAGTTTAAAAACGGTATAAAAATGTTTATAATGTGTGATGAGCAAATGAATCATAAGACATTTGCTGGAAATTAGGATAATTTGAATATTGAGGGGTATATATGTTAATTCGTTACAAGAGGTCTTTTGAAAAAATTGCCATGGGACTTCTGTCCTTTATGCCGGGTGAGAAAGACGTCAAACAGCTTCAGCAGACGATGAAGTCATATGAAATGGATGAAGATCGGCAGCTGTTCCTATGGAAAGATGGCGAGGATATTGTAGGTGCTATTGGTGTGTTGAAAACAGACGACCAAGTACAAATCGAGCATATTAGTGTGAATCCATCCCATCGTGATCAAGGAATCGGCAAGGAAATGGTTTTAGCCGTGGAAGAAATATTTAAAACCAAAACACTCATTCCAAATGAATTAACGCAAGGCTTCTTTCATAAGTGTCACAGCGAATCAAATTAAATATCACACATTTAAAAGCAGAGGCTACAGTCCTCTGCTTTTTTTACGTTCAATCTGCTTTTTTCGTTCCAGCAAAATTTCTGTCCGGTCACGGAGTCTATGTTTTTCGATCAAAAATGTATGGGATAAGTTGCTTTCCTGTCCAAAGAGCAGTCCTTCTTTTTGGGCCATTTCTTGGCATAAAGAAAGAAGTGCTTCATCTTTGATTGGCAGCATCACACTTTCATAGGGCAAATCTTCATCCATTTTCTTTTTCAGCGTTCTCAGAAGCATCAGAAATGCCTCATCATCCAGACCGAGATTCGATAATACTGAACGGTTTGCTTCTAACAAATGAAGACTGTTAGAAATGAGCCGTTTTGCTCCTTTTCCATTTCCCCGTCTTTGATGATACAAGGCAACTGCGAGCTGAATGAGCCCGACCCAATATTCTTTGCGCTGCTCAGGGGGATCTTCTTTCCAATATTCCTCTAAAATTTCATGACACTCAAAATAATCTCTTGTCGTATGAAATTCGTGTAAAAAAGCCACGTACGCTTCAGGATACACAGCGGTCATCTCCTTTTCCACTCTCAGTCTAACATATCGAAAAGAAAAGAAGAAAGAGCGTCCCTTTAGTGAAAAGGACGCTCTGTTTCTTTAATAAACCCAAGCCGCGCCAACGATGATCAGCAAGATGAAAAGCACGACAATTAGCGCGAATCCTCCGCCGAAGTTATAGCCATCTCCCATAATGATACGGCCTCCTTTTTCATCAGTTCTGATTACAATGGTATTCTATGTATAAATGCCCTTATTGGTATGGGCGAATCCACTGTTTTTCTTGATTTGCCTAAGGCATTTTGGCCGAAATTATATTGGACGAGAGCTTTATCCTGTCTTATACTAAAGATTGGCCGGTGAAACGGTACTTAGAAGACAGTAGAAATGGTGAGAAAAAGATGCTGGAATATCAGGTGAAAATAGATTCGTTCGAGGGTCCTTTGGACTTGCTGTTACATTTAATTAACCGTTTGGAAATTGATATTTATGATATTCCCGTCGCTAAAATTACGGAGCAGTATTTATTATATGTCCACACGATGAGGGAGCTTGAGCTCGATGTTGCGAGTGAATATTTGGTCATGGCTGCAACCCTCCTGAGTATTAAAAGCAGAATGCTTCTTCCGAAACAAGAGGAAGAGCTGTTTGATGAAGACCTGCTCGAAGAGGAAGAAGACCCTCGAGAAGAGCTGATTGGCAAATTGATTGAATACCGCAAGTATAAAAATGCAGCACAAGAACTAAAGGAACGCGAAGAAGAAAGGCAAAATGCCTTTACAAAACCACCGAGTGATTTAAGCGAATTTGCAAAAGAATCAGAAGCGAAGGACACAAATTTACACGTAACGGTGTATGATATGTTAGGTGCGTTCCAAAAGGTATTAAATCGAAAGAAAATAACGAAACCAGCACCATCAAAGATTACAAGACAAGAAATCCCGATTGAAGACAAAATGAATGAGATTATGAACCATTTAAGAAAAACAAAAAAGCGGACCAATTTCATGACTCTGTTTCAACATGATCAAAAGGAACACCTTGTCGTGACGTTTCTTGCTGTTCTCGAATTGATGAAAAGTCATCAAATCATGCTAGAGCAGGAAGGGAACTTTGAAGACATTTATATCATAGGGAGTGAAACGATTCATGACGCTTGATATCGTGAATTGGAAAGCCATCTTAGAAGCGCTGCTGTATGCAGCAGGTGACGAAGGCTTAACAAGAAAACAGCTCATGTCTGTTCTTGAAATAGATGAGTCGGTATTACTCGACATTATGTCTTCCGTAAAGGAAGAATATCAAAAACAAGAACGAGGGATTGAGCTCATTGAATATGCAGATTCATATATGCTGCTGACGAAAAAAGAATACAGCATGTACTTAAAAAAATTAGTCGAGACACCATCCAAGGGTTTGTCGCAGGCAGCGCTGGAGGTGCTTGCCATTGTTTCTTATAAACAGCCGATTACACGCAGTGAGGTAGAGGAGATTAGAGGAGTCAAATCAGAGCGGGTACTTCATAGCTTAGTAGCCAAAGCGCTGCTCTGTGAAGTAGGACGTGCCGATGGTCCGGGACGAGCGATTCTTTATGGGACAACCCCTACCTTTTTAGAGCAATTTGGATTAAAAGCCTTAGATGAATTACCGCCGCTTCCAGAGAATGTGGAAGCAGATGGAGTACAAGAAGAGGCCGATCTATTTTTTGAAAACTTCAATCAAACATTTGAAGACATAAAATAGTTCAAAAGAATGAAAAATGTATGATAAAATATAAAAAAGATTTTAGGTCTAAAATCTTTTGATGACAGATAAAATGGTGACAAAGCCATGAGGGGAAGGTAAACACGAAACAAATGGCACATATGAATGTAAAGGCTCAAGTTGATCAAGCAGGCGTCTTTTTATCAAAGGTTGCAATTGAAATGAATGGTTTTCTGAACGAAACCACCTTATCAAGCTTGAAACGATTAAACCCCGAAGCGGAAGCCTATTATTGTGACATATTGAGTACATTACGGAAGCTTGCAGTGTACAGCGAGGATGCAGCAGCAGTTTGCAGGAAAATGGGCCAGCAGCAGACATTCCCGCAGCAAGCCGCACAGCAGATGCTCCACCGTATTTATCATCAATGTATTGAAGAATTTTTCACGCCTAAAAAGGATACATGGTATGAAGACAGCCGTTCGGCCTATACAGGAAAAAGCAGCATTGTTTTTCACCATGAAGTATCCGCTGATATGAAACAATTATTTTCTTCATTAGAAAAAGACTTTTTAGCGATGAGAGAAGAGCTCGAATATACGACTTCTCATCAGCAAGTGAAAATGGTATAAGCAACTTGAAGAAGCGTCTCTACATGTAGAGGCGCTTTTTTTTATGGACGAGGCATCATAACTTTTTCAGCTGAGCATACACTTGTACAAAACGGACAAGGACGTGAATGAACATGCCCTATTTAAAAATTGGAACAGCAGTCCTTCTTCTATTTACACTCTTACTGCCTTTTTCCTCACATGCCAAAGCAGACATTTCATTATCAGTGAGTGCAAGAAGCGCCATTTTAATAGATGGACAGTCAGGCAGAGTCCTATTTGGAAAGGACGAGCACGAAAAAAGAAGAATCGCCAGTATTACAAAAATCATGACGGCTGTATTAGCCATTGAATCAGGAAAAATGAAAGATACCGTCAAAGTATCAAAACGTGCGATTGGGGCGGAGGGGTCATCCATTTATTTAAAGGAAGGGCAGAAGGTGAGCTTAGAAGATTTGACATACGGGCTCATGCTGCGTTCTGGAAATGATGCAGCTGTTGCCATTGCAGAGCATGTTGGCGGCAGCTTAGAAGGCTTTATTTTTATGATGAATCAAAAGGCGGCTGAACTAGGAATGGAGAATACGAATTTTCAAAATCCGCACGGACTCGATGATCATAAAAATCATTATTCATCAGCCTATGACATGGCGATCCTAACAAAATACGCAATGAAGCATAAACAATATCAAAAAATTGCCGGTACAACTTTCTATAAAGCGAAGACAATGGAAGGCTATTGGAAAAATAAAAACAAGCTGCTCACCGGTTTATACGAATATTCCACCGGAGGGAAAACAGGATATACAAAACTTGCAAAACGAACACTTGTCTCCACCGCTGCAAAGGGTGATGCTCAGCTGATCGCTGTGACCATTAATGCACCTGACGACTGGAAGGATCATATTTCTATGTTTGAATATGCATTTGATCACTATAAAACGTATGTGCTTGCTGAAAAAGGAAGGCTTGCTTCGTTAAAAGGGACCTTTTACGAAAAAAAAGCGTTTATCAAGCGTGATGTGGACTATTTTTTAAATGAAGATGAGAAAAAACTTGTCAAAATTGAAACGGAAATGCTCGCTCCTAAAAAGAAGTGGAAAAAAAACGCCGAAGCCATCCCAGATGTTGTAGGAAAAATGACGATTTTGTTAGATGGACAGGTGATCGAGCAGTTACCGATTTTTTATGAAAATAAACGAAATCGCATGCCTCAAAAAAGCTTTCAAGAAATGTTTAAGTCTGTCTTTCAGACATCTATAGGCGGATCTTCATGGTCAATCTAATTTGGGTATTTCTCACTGTCATCGGTCTTGTCTATGCGATGTTTAATGGAACGATGCAGGAAGTGAACGAGGCTGTATTTAAAGGCTCAAAAGAAGCGGTTACTATTTCAATTGGTTTGATTAGTGTCCTCGTTTTTTGGCTCGGGCTCATGAAGATTGCCGAAGAGGCAGGGCTGTTAAATTTCTTTAGTAAATTGTGCCGGCCCTTTATTTCAAAGCTATTCCCGGATATTCCGCCTAATCATCCTGCAATGGGGTATATTTTGTCCAATCTCATGGCGAATTTCTTTGGTCTCGGGAATGCCGCTACACCGCTTGGAATTAAGGCGATGGAGCAGATGAAAGCATTAAACGGCGGAAAAAATGAGGCAAGCCGTTCTATGATTACATTTCTAGCGGTCAACACATCCTCTATCACACTTGTGCCAACAACCGTCATTGCAATAAGAATGACCTATGGGGCAGATCAGCCAACAGACATTGTAGGGCCAACCATTTTAGCAACACTCATTTCAGGAATCGGTGCAATCATCATCGATCGTTATTTCCACTATCGCAGAAGCAGGCGGGGGTGATCTTGTGGCATTTATTAACTGGCTGTCACTTGCTTTGATTCCACTGATCATCGCAGGGATTTTGATTGCTGGAACCATTAAAAAGGTACCAACCTATGAAACATTTGTAGAGGGAGGAAAAGAGGGCATTCAAATTGCCTTTTCAATCATTCCTTATTTAGTCGGTATGCTTGTAGCCATTACGATATTCCGTGCGTCAGGTGCGCTTGATTTTGTTATGGGACTATTAAAACCAGTCTTTACAGCGATTGGTTTCCCGCCAGAAGTGGTGCCGCTTGCGTTTATTCGCCCGATATCAGGAACGGCTGCACTTGGAATGACATCAGACTTGATAGCGACGTATGGCCCAGATTCTTTTATTGGCCAGCTTGCAGCTGTCATGCAAGGGTCAACAGACACCACCCTTTACATTTTAACGGTCTATTTTGGAGCAGTCGGGATTAAAAAAATGGGAGATGCGCTGAAAGTAGGTTTGTTAGCAGATCTCATTGGTGTCATTGCCTCTGTGATTATCGTCAGTTTGTTATTTAGCGGCGCCTAATCAGGCGCTTTTTTGTATTTCATGGATGGAAAATCGCTTTTTAGCTGAAATTAGACAGACGAAACGCTTATTTTTCCACGAATGCTTGTTTGTTTTAAGTCAAGCAAGTAAGATAGTACATGAGGTGAAAGACAAATGGAACGTTTACAGAAAGTAATTGCACATGCCGGCGTCGCTTCAAGACGAAAGGCTGAAGAATTAATTAAAGAAGGACGAGTTACCGTTAATGGTCAAACAGTGACAGAGCTCGGAGTGAAGGTGGGCTCTTCAGATAAAATTGAAGTCAATGGATTAAAGCTTGAAAGAGAAGAACCGGTTTACTTTATGCTTTATAAACCGCGCGGCGTCATTTCGGCTGCCGAGGATGATAAAGGACGCAAGGTCGTCACAGATTTCTTTGATGATGTCCCGCAGCGTCTTTACCCAATCGGCCGGTTAGATTATGATACGAGCGGTTTGATTTTGATTACAAATGATGGGGAATTTGCCCATAAGCTCATGCACCCGAAATACGAAATTGATAAAACGTATGCAGCGAAGCTAAAAGGCATTCCATCAAAGGAACTGCTTAGAAAGCTAGAAAAAGGGATCATGTTAGATCATAAAAAAACAGCACCTGCTCGTGCGAAAATGCTTTCTATTGATAAACGAAAGCAAACTTGTATTGTTCAATTAACCATTCACGAAGGCAGAAACAGACAGGTGCGCCGCATGTTTGAAGCGATTGGACATGATGTGTTAAAGCTAAAAAGGGAGCAATATTCGTTCCTTCATATTGAAGGTATGAGACCAGGAGACCGCAGAGAATTGTCTCCGCATGAAGTAAAGCGCCTGAGAGCAATTGCCGATCATGGGAAAAGCGCTTTTTAATTTTCACATAAACTTCAAAAAATGAAGAAGCATCAAAAGAAGGAGAATGCTATAATTTACCTGAATGTCTATGGGGAAGGGGTACTTCAGATGAAAAAAAGACGGTTTTTCATACGGACGGGCATTCTCCTCGTGATGCTTGCGGCACTATGTTATACAATGTATAACTCAGTATTTGCCAAACAGGATCGAGTCAAAGAAGGATCTATTGCGCCAAACTTTGTCCTTCAATCTGTCGATGGGGATCGGATTGAGTTAAAGGACTTAAAAGGCAAAGGTGTCTTTCTTAATTTTTGGGGTACATGGTGTGGTCCGTGTAAACAAGAATTTCCTTATATGGCGAATCAATATGAAGTGTTCAAGGATCGCGGTGTGGAAATTGTTGCAGTCAATGTTGCGGAATCCAAGATTGCCGTGAAAAATTTTATGGAATCCTATGGCGTGAATTTTCCTGTTGCCATGGACAAAGATCGTCAAGTGACAGAGGCATATGATATTACGCCGCTGCCAACCACATTTTTAATCAGTCCTGAAGGCAAGGTAATCAAAGTCATAAAAGGAACGATGACAGAACGTAATGTCTATGAATATATGAATTTGATTAAACCAAAGGGGTCATAGAATGAAAGAGGTAAAGTGCGAGTGTGGACATATTAATCCAATCGGTACTGTTCTATGTGAATCATGCGGGAATCCCATTGCGGCTAAAGAGAAAAACTCTTCAAAGCTGCTTGATATGAGATATGACGGCAGTGCAAGACGCTCGCAAACATACAACAAAACGATTGTTGATAAAGTATGGAACTTTTTTTCTTCCGTTAAAGTGGGTGTGTGGCTGATTGTCATTACACTGCTCGCTTCTTCGCTTGGAACGATTTTTCCGCAGGAGCGATTTATTCCGCCAGGTGCATCTGCTTCCACGTATTATGAAGAGCAATATGGATCGTTTGGCAAGCTGTATTACACACTTGGATTCCATGATCTTTATAATTCTTGGTGGTTTTTAGCTCTTGTCGCATCTATCGGAATCTCCCTTGTTATTTGCAGTCTCGACCGTGTTATTCCTCTTTATCGAGCACTCAAAAACCAAGGGGTTATCAAAAAAGAAGGCTTTATGAGAAGACAGCGTCTGTTTAGCGAGACAGACAAAACATTAGATCAGCATACATATGAAGGCATCATAAGAGCAATGAAACAAAAGCGTTACCGCGTGCGAGAAGAAAATGGGCATATTTTAGCCGAAAAAGGACGTTTTTCACGCTGGGGACCTTACGTCAATCACATTGGACTAATCATCTTTCTCATTGGAGCGATGCTCCGGTTTGTCCCGGGTATGTACGTGGATGAAACGCTGTGGGTCAGAGAAGGGGAAACTGCACCAATTCCAGGTACGGATGGTCAATACTTCTTGAAAAATAATGCGTTTTCAATTGATCGCTATGAAACTGGAAATGAAAAAGAAGTGTTTGAGAATGCCATTGAAAAAGCTGGCGATGGTCAAGTGGTGAAAAGCTATAAAACGGATGCCGTTTTATACAAACGTGAAGGAGAAGTTGTATTTGGTGAAAAGCCCAAGCTGAAGCAGGTAACAGAACACGATATCAAAGTGAATGAACCGCTCAAGTTTGACAATTTCTCATTATATCAAGTGGATTTTAAGCAAAATGAACTCGATCAAATGGTCTTTCAGCTGATTCGTAAAGATACAGAAAAATCTTTCGGTACAGTGAAGATTAATCTGCTGGAGCCTAAGTCAGAATATGATCTTGGTAGCGGTTACAAAGTCAAGGTGATGAGCTATCTGCCTGATTTTTATTTTGACGATGATGGAACGCCAAGTACGAAAACAAGAAATCCGAATAATCCTGCTTTCGTGTTTGAAATGATTTCTCCTGAAAAACCTAAAGGTGAAAAAAGCTTTGTCGCCATTCAAGAGACAGTAGAGGGTTCTGATAACAATCTATATAAAATGAAGTTTGACCGGGTTGAAACGAAAAACGTCACAGGGTTAACAGTGAGAAAGGATTTAACACTTGGCGTGCTCATAGTAGGCGGAATCATCTTCATGATTGGTGTCGTGCAGGGGATGTATTGGCAGCATAGAAGAATCTGGCTGTCGGCAAAGGATGGAAAAGTATTGGTGGCAGGACATACAAACAAAAACTGGTTCGGCTTAAAGTCCGATCTTGGTGTGTTACTGAACGGCAGTGGCATCAAACAGCCAGTTGATCAAAAAGAACTGCCTGATACAACAAGTATCAGCAAAAGCAAGGGGGAAGGATTAGATGGCGGCAGTCAGTGAAAATCTGTTATTTGCAGCTTTTCTATTTTATTTAGCGGCAGTTCCTTTTTTTGGTGGTGCCATTAAGGGAAAAAAGAAAGAAGAAGGACCGCGCAGGAATAAGGCGGCACTCATTGGCATTACGCTTACCATCATCGGTTTTTTGAGCCAGTTGGGCTATTTTATTTCAAGATGGATCGCATCTGGTCATGCACCAGTCAGTAATTTGTTTGAGTTCACAACGTCTTTTGGCATGATGCTGGTGCTTGCATTCATCATTTTATATTTTGTGTATCAAGTGTCTGTACTTGGTTTATTCACACTTCCAATCGCTTTATTGATTATTGCCTATGCAAGTATGTTCCCATCAGATATTTCACCGCTGATTCCTTCACTTCAAAGTAATTGGCTTTATATTCACGTGACAACAGCAGCACTTGGCCAAGCCATTTTAGCCATCAGCTTTGTGGCAGGTGTCATCTTTCTATTAAAGCATGTGGATCAAACAAAGCCAGGGAAGAAGACGTTTGGTTTAGAGCTTGTCATGTTTATGATTGTGGTCACACTTGCATTTATCGCTGTCACGTCTATCTTTAGAATGACAGGATATGAAGCGACATTTAATTGGATCGATAAAAATAAAGAAAAAAGTGAGATGGTCTATGAGCTGCCAGCTCTTGTCGGACCTCATAAAGGGGAGCTTGTGACGGAAGATCGTTTGGAACCGTTTGTTGAGCTGCCGCCTGTTTTTTCAGGTAGAAAGGTCAATACGGTGTTATGGTCATTTGGCGTAGGGCTGATCATATACGGACTCATTCGATTGATCATTCGCAAACGACTAAGCGCACTGCTTCAACCGCTAGTGAAACAGGTGAACCTAGATTTAGTTGATGAAATTGGGTATAGGGCGGTTTCGATTGGTTTCCCAGTATTTGCGTTAGGCGGGCTGATCTTTGCTATGATCTGGGCGCAAATTGCATGGACTAGGTTTTGGGGGTGGGACCCGAAGGAAGTATGGGCATTGATTACGTTTCTCTTTTATGCTGCCTATCTTCATCTTCGCTTGTCGCGAGGCTGGCATGGTGAAAAGTCCGCTTGGCTTGCTGTGATCGGCTTCGCCATTATTATGTTTAATCTCATCTTTGTCAACCTTGTCATTGCGGGGCTTCATTCTTACGCATAATCACAAGGAAAAGCCAACTTTTATGATTCAATTCGGCTTTTTGTTAAAATGAATGTAACAACGGAGAAAGCAGGAGGACTGTCTAATGGAACACACAACTCAAACGAAAATATTAGTCGTAGATGATGAGGCAAGAATTCGCCGTCTTTTAAAAATGTATTTAGAACGTGAAAAATATGAAATCGATGAAGCGGAAAATGGAGATGAGGCGATTCAAAAAGGGCTTCAAACCGATTACGACCTCATTTTGCTCGATTTAATGATGCCTGGTACAGATGGAATCGAAGTGTGTAATCAAATTCGAGACAAAAAAGCGACTCCAATCATTATGCTGACGGCAAAAGGAGAAGAAGCCAACCGCGTTCAAGGATTTGAGGCAGGAACGGATGACTACATCGTCAAACCTTTCAGCCCGCGTGAAGTGGTTTTACGTGTAAAGGCATTGCTCAGAAGATCGTCTCAAACGTCTTATTTGAATACTGGGACAACAACAAAGGATGTTCTTGTGTTTTCTCATCTTTCTATTGACCATGATGCACATAGAGTGACGGCTGATGGCAAAGAAGTCAGCCTCACGCCGAAGGAATATGAGCTTTTATATTTCCTTGCAAAAACACCAGATAAGGTCTATGACAGAGAAAAGCTGCTAAAAGAAGTATGGCAATATGAATTCTTTGGAGACTTACGAACAGTTGATACCCATGTCAAACGTCTTCGTGAAAAACTGAATAAAGTGTCACCAGAAGCAGCGAAAAAAATCGTTACTGTATGGGGTGTCGGGTACAAATTTGAGGTCGGCGCTGAATGAAACTGTGGAAAAGTGTTGTAGGAAAGCTATGGTTAACCATTCTTTTCCTCGTCCTGATCGTTTTATCTATTTTAACTGTGCTTCTTTTAGAGTTCATTGAGAATTATCATGTAGAAGAAGCAAAATCTGATTTAACACAAATGGCAAACAAAGTAGCGGTCATTTTAGAAAGCCATGAGGATCAATCGCTTGCAAGGTCGATTACATCAGAGCTCGCTGACAAATTGACGAGTATTGCGATCATCCAAGAGGACGGGCTAGAGTGGTATTCGTCTGAAAAAGACGGCAAGCTTCCTGCGATTACAAAGAAACAAATTGAAGCAGACAGCGATTTAAATCAAGCACTGCAAGATCGTAAAAAAATCAGTAAACGTGCAGAACCTGATGCAGGCAATCGAAAAGATGAACGGATTGTAGTCGGTGTTCCATATGAGGCGAATGGAAAAAAAGGCATGGTCTTTCTTTCTCAGTCACTCCTCGCTGTAGAACAAACAACGAAACATACGACACGCTACATCTTTTTAGCCGCCGGAATTGCGATTGTACTGACCACTATATTCGCTTTCTTCTTGTCAACACGTGTCACCTATCCTCTCAGAAAGATGAGAGAGGGTGCACAAGATTTGGCGAAAGGGAAATTTGATACAAAGATTCCTATTTTAACGCAAGATGAAATTGGAGAACTGGCGATCGCCTTTAATCAAATGGGGAAGCAGCTTAAATTCCATATCACAGCCTTAAATCAAGAAAAAGAACATTTATCTAATATTTTAAGCAGTATGGCTGATGGCGTCATCACCATCAATATTGATGGAACGATCTTGATGACAAATCCTCCAGCAGAACGATTTTTACAGGCATGGTATTATGAGCAAAATATGAAAATCAAAGATGGAGATGAACTGCCGCCAGAAGCGCGCGAGCTATTTCATACAGCTGTCAGCACAGAAAAAGAGCAAATGATCGAAGTTACGCTGCAAGGGCGTACCTGGGTTCTTCTCATGTCTCCGCTGTATAATCAGCAGGATGTCAGGGGAGCAGTTGCAGTCCTTCGTGATATGACGGAGGAACGAAGACTTGATAAGCTGAGAAAAGACTTCATTGCCAATGTCAGTCATGAACTTCGTACGCCAATTGCCATGCTGCAAGGGTACAGTGAGGCGATTGTAGATGATATTGCAGGATCAGAAGAGGAAAAGAAAGAGATTGCGCAAATTATCTATGATGAATCACTTCGAATGGGACGACTTGTAAATGATCTTCTAGATCTAGCGAGAATGGAAGCAGGTCATATTACACTGAATCTTGAATCAACAGATACGGAAGAGCTGACTGAGAAGATCTACCGTAAGTTTCTCGGGATTGCGAAAGAAAAACAAATCGACCTTACGTATGATATTCAAGTGGATGAACCGAACTTTGTATTCGATCCAGATAAGATTGAGCAAGTGTTTACGAATCTCATTGATAATGCCATTCGTCATACACCAGAGGGCGGCGAGGTTCACTTCTCGGTTCAATCGGTGGAGAACGGACTGAAAATGGATGTAAAAGATTCGGGGAGCGGAATTCCGGAAGAGGATCTGCCCTTTATTTTCGAACGCTTCTATAAAGCCGATAAAGCAAGGACAAGAGGACGTTCTGGTACTGGACTTGGCCTTGCGATTGTGAAGAACATCGTCGAGGCGCATCAAGGCTCTATACATGCTCATAGCAAAGCGGGTGCAGGTACACACTTCACATTTTATATTCCGAGAAAAAAGCAGGAACTCGTCTAATCTTGACGAAGAATCTTGTTACATGAGAAACACTTCTTTTCGTAAAGAAAATGAAGTGTTTTTTCTATTTTCAAATTTTTAAGGAGAAGTTAAACAAAAAGCCCTTTCCAAACTGTCGAACTTGTAATATATTTGTCATAAAGTTGTAATGTAACGTTTTATAAGAGTCACTCGACAAAAATAAGTGAACGGAGGGGTTTCCTATGCATGAAACCTTTCAAAAAATATATGATTCGTACCATCAAGATTTGTACCAGTTTTTATTTTATATGGTTAAAGATAAAAATCAGGCAGAGGATCTCGTACAGGAGGTTTACATTCGGGTACTTCACTCATATAAAACTTTTGAAGGAAGAAGCAGCGAGAAAACATGGCTGTTTTCAATTGCAAGGCATGTAGCGATTGACTGGTTTCGCAAACAGCAAACCATAAGACAACGGGTACTCGGCACGTTTGATTGGGATAAGCAGGATGTAAAAGACCCAGACTTGCTCCCAGACGAACTGGCTGTACAGGATGAAAATACTAAAGAAATTTATGCCGCGCTTGATCACTGCACGATTGATCAAAGAGCTGTCATCATTTTAAGGTTTATCCAGGGCTACTCAATCATGGAGACGGCAAAGGCGCTAAAGTTCTCGGAAAGCAAAGTCAAAACAACGCAGCACCGAGGCCTGAAAGTGCTCCGAAAACATATGGAGCTTTTGAAGGAGGAGCTAGTGAATGAAAACGAACAGGTCCGATTGGAGCGAAGAACGAATCAAGGTGTTACTAAGTCAGCTTCCAAAGGTGGAGGACAACCGTTCATCTAAGCAGATATACCAGCAGGTGCTGATGGCAAGCGGGAAGAAAAAGAAAAGTGTCAAATGGATCGGTCCAGCGGTGGCAACCGTTGTGGTTTTATTTATGGCGTTTTTAATTTCTCCTCATTTATTTCAGCCGGCTGCTCAAGAACAGCATAAACAGATGAAAATGGAATCAAGTGCTGACAAAGGACAGGCAAATGCCACATTAGAGCCGGTCAAACAGGCAAATGGTACCACACACGTTGTTTCTCATGAAGACAAGAAAAAGTATATGACGGTTGTATACATAGATGAATCGACATCTCAAGTGGTTCCTATTAGTATTGAAAAAGAGAATGAACATGGCCATTTGCAGGAAATGATGAACACATATGAACAGGTGCAGCTGCCTGAAATGACAAAGCCTCTTCAATCATATCTTGAGATGGTGGATCTTCGTGAAAATGGGAATACACTTGTTTTTCAGTTAAAAAATGATTTGTCCCTTGATACGATAAAGGAAGCCAATCGATTTAAAGATATGGTAAAAGAAACGCTCAAATGGAGCAGGTATAAACAAGTGGAGGTCAGGTCAGTCAAAGGCTCTCATCTTCAATTAGGGACTAGCAGCTTTGGCACGATATCAATTGATAAACAAACGAGGAAAGCTTATTACGTGCTAGAAAATAAGAGCGGGACTTTTTTGGTGCCCTCAAAAACACATTATTCTACTTATGAAGATGCGGTAGAGGCCATGAAACGCACGAGTGATTCTGGACTTGAACCATTAATTAAAGAAGAACCCATTAAAGAAGTGACATCAAAAGGTAAGCATGTAACCATCACGTTTGGAGCATCAGCACAATTATCGGACTCAATTAATCATACTCTACTCATTGAAGGTCTGCTGCTCACAGCGAAAGATTTTGGTTTTACAGATGTCACCATTCAATATGCAGGAACAGATCAAGTAGGACCATATGAATTAAATGAACCAATAGAGGTACCGGCTCTGCCGAATCCAGTTGTCATAAAAGAACGTTAAAGGACGCAAGCATTTCATTGCGTTCTTTTTTGATGTATAGAAAATGGTCTTCTTGCTGTATACTAAGCTGTCATGAAAAGAACCTCAAAGAAGGGGAGTCACTGATGAAAAGGTATTGCTTCATAGGTGCCAGCTGTTTTTTGCTCTTGATCTTAGCGCCATTTGCCCATGCGCAGAAGACAACCGAATGGGTGGAACCAGTGAAAGGAGAAGTCACTGACTTGTTTGGGACAAGGGGCGGCTCGCATAAGGGATTAGATATAGCTGCGCCAGAAGGAGAATCCATTTTTGCTGCAAGTGAAGGTGTGGTCACGCGTTCGTATGTATCGGCTACATATGGAGAAGTTGTATTTATTCAGCATCCAAACGGATATGAAACTGTCTATGCTCATTTACACGAGCGTTTTGTGAAAAAGGGTGACCATGTACAAGCGGGACAGCCGATTGGCATAATTGGCAACACAGGAGCCTCCAGAGGCACTCATTTGCATTTTGAGGTACATCGTGGAAATTGGTCAGTAAGCAAAAAGGATGCGGTAGATCCGCTCAAAATGATTGCTGTAGAACGTTTCCAAGAGCCGGCTCTTCATGTAAATGGACATGAAAAAAATACATATGTCATTAAACAAGGGGATACCCTTTGGTCGATAGCAAAGGCGCATGAAATGACTGTGGAACAGTTGAAAAAGATCAATGAGCTGACCACTCACCTCATTCGAACAGGAGACCGTTTAATGGTTTCAACAAAATAAACCTCATGCAAAAGCATGAGGTTTATCACAGTTTTTTATAGATCAATCAGGCGGACAGAAAGAATATCCTGCACTTCAGTTAATTTTTTCACAATTTCGTCCTCAAGATGCTTGTCGAAAGAAAGCATCATAATGGCTTCGCCGCCTTTTTCTTTACGTCCCACCTGCATTGTTGCGATGTTGACATCATGGTCGCCTAAAATCTGTCCAACCTTTCCAATCACACCAGGTGCATCTGTATGCTGGATGTAGACAAGGTGTCCATCTGGGTAAAAATCAATATTAAAGCCATTAATAGAAACAACGCGTTCCCCTAAATGCGGAATGTAAGTCGCTTTTAGAGTAAAGGTTGAAAGATCACCTTTGACTTCAATAGAAATACTGTTCTCGTAACCAGATTCGCTGGAAGAGATTTTTTCACTAAAGCTAATGCCTCGTTCTTTTGCGACCATTCCAGCATTTACTTCATTCACAGTCGAATCAACACGCTCTTTTAAAAACCCTGACAGGAGACTCTTTGTGATAAAGGATGTTTCGAGTTTTGAAATAGAGCCTTCATAAGAAATGCCTACTTCTTTTACAGGTTCTCTCATGGATTGAGAGACAAGACGTCCAAGTTTTCCTGCAAATTGATGATAAGGCTGAATCTTTTTGAACTCGTCTTTTGTCATCGCTGGTAGATTAATAGATGACATGACAGGAAGGCCTTTTGCAAATTGAAGGACTTCTTCAGATACTTGCGCCGCTACATTTAATTGTGCTTCTTTTGTAGAGGCACCAAGATGCGGAGTTGCAATGACGTGTGGATGATCCACAAGCGGATTATCAGTTGGCGGTTCTACCTCGAATACATCGAGTGCAGCTCCTGCCACATGGCCGCTTTCAAGTGCCTCAAGAAGGTCAGCTTCGTCAATAATGCCGCCGCGCGCACAGTTTACAAGGCGAACACCTTTTTTCGTTTTTGCAATCGTTTCTTTATTGAGAAGTCCTCGTGTTTCTTTTGTTAATGGCGTATGTACAGTAATAATATCTGATACTTCGAGTACTTCATCAAGTGATTTCGCATTGACGCCAATTTTTTCTGCACGTTCCTTTGTGAGAAATGGGTCAAACACGTTGACTGTCATGCCAAATGCTCTTGCACGCTGGGCGATTTCACTTCCGATTCTGCCTAAGCCGACAATCCCAAGAGATTTTCCGTAAAGCTCAGCACCAACATAAGCACCTCTGTTCCATTCTTTTGATTTGACAGAAATATTGGCCTGCGGAATATGACGCATAAGTGATGAAATCATAGCAAACGTATGCTCAGCTGTCGAGATCGTATTACCGTTTGGTGCATTGATTACAATGACGCCATGCTTGGTCGCTTCATCAATGTCAATATTGTCTACTCCCACACCAGCACGGCCGACAATTTTTAATGAAGTCATTTTTTCATAAAGCTCTTTCGTTACTTTCGTGGCACTTCTGACAAGTAAGGCATCAAACGTGTGTAATTCATCTTCTGCTTCTGCTACATTTTTTTGGACAATTTCAACAAAATCTGATTCTAAAAGTGGTAGAAGACCATCATTGCTCATCTTATCTGAGACTAATACTCGAAACATCGTAAGATTTCCTCCTAAAATAAACGTCATAAATATCTGATAATTTACCATATTCCTTTTCACTGTGTCAATCAAATTAAAGCAGTAAAGTGAAAAAGAAAACACGAACATTTCTTTGTGTCTTTATAAAGAATGAACACCTTTAAACAAAAGATAACCAATTTTTGCGCATTTGTCATTATAATTTTTGTGTTTTTTACGATTTCTTAAAACTGATGAATTTGCTCAGGATTTTTATCTGTACAAATGCTCATATATCATATATAATGATGTCGAATTGAATAATGATCAATCTTCGGGGCAGGGTGTAATTCCCTACCGGCGGTGATGAGCATAGTCTCTAAGCCCGCGAGCCTTTTTGGCAGGATTCGGTGTGATTCCGAAGCCGACAGTATAGTCTGGATGGGAGAAGATGGAGGTTCGTAAACGTTGAAAACATTGATGTTCACACGTTTATTTGTCTAGCCCAATTTCCCCGCTCCTGTTTTCAAGGGCGGTTTTTTTGTGGCTAAAATGGAACAATCCTCTTTTCGAAAGATTTGATCGAAAAGGAGAGAGAATATTGAATCAAAGTAAAGTAAAGCGTTTAGTTGTAATCAGTATGCTTAGCAGTATTTCATTTGTTTTAATGTTATTAAACTTCCCGTTCCCTGGGCTTCCAGGATATTTGAAAATTGATTTCAGCGATATTCCAGCAATTATTGCGATTTTAATTTATGGGCCGGGTGCAGGGATTGCTGTTGAGGCATTAAAAAATGTACTGCATTATCTCATTCATGGCAGTATGTCTGGTGTTCCTGTTGATCAAGTAGCGAACTTTACAGCAGGTGTATTGTTCATTTTACCAGTGGCCTTCATTTTCAAAAAAATCAAATCCGCAAAGGGAATTGTATGGTCTATGTTCTTGGGCACAGTGCTTATGACTGTGATGATGAGTATTTTAAATTACTTCCTGTTTCTGCCGGCTTACACATGGTTTTTAAATGCACCTCAACTTTCGGATAATATGCTCAAGGCGACGATAACAGCAGGGATATTGCCTTTTAATCTTATTAAAGGCATCATCATTACCATCGTGTTTAGCCTCATTTTTGTGAAAATGCGTCCATGGTTTGAAAATAAACGCCGACTTCAAAATAGTTAATATAAAAAAAGCCCCTGCATAAGGGGCTTTTATACTATTCATGCTTAAGCGGGTCACCATCGAAAGATTCGTCCGCAACTTTGATTGAATCTGTTGGACATCCTTCAAATGCATCAAGCATATCTTCTTCAAGTACTTCTGGAACTTCTACAGTCCCTTGGTTGTCATCAAGCGTAACAAATGCAATGCCTTCATCATCATAATCATAAATGTCTGGAGCAGCTGCACCGCATGCGCCGCAAGCAATACATGTGTCTTTGTCTACAATTGTATATTTTGCCATGTTAAAAAAATACCTCCCAGATTGTTCGATGGAACAAATGGTCTAACCTTTTTAGTTTCACCGATAAAAAACAATTTCCTCAAACCTTATTGTAATGATTTTAATTTCACATTTCAACTGTAAAGTGATTGAGAATGCTTATCACATAAGGGTTTGTTCATAACTTTCCCCCACAAATTGAGTTTAAACATTTCTTCTTCTATGAAATCTGTTAAAATAAAGGGAGAAAATATTCGTATTTTGTCAGGAAGACAGGTGCTTTGGCGAATGACTCTTCATTACTTGGATGTCATGTTAATGGACAGCGTATATAAATTGAACGGCGAACGCTCCATAAGTGCTGTCTACCATCTTTTTAAAGGGAAAAAATCATCACAAACCATACAGGATGCCAGTTTGTTTCAGCTTTCAAAGTATTTCGGCTGTTACCCGGGGTTTACGAGGAATCAGCTGAATCGCTCTACTATAAAACTTGACGAAAAGCACTACATCAAAAAAACAGGGGAGACATTCACTGTTACAGATGCAGGACAGCATATGCTAAACCAGTATTTCTCAGAAAAACCGATGCCCGCTTATTTTCATGGTGCCAAATATCATGATAAAGCAAAGGTGCTATGGATGAGGCTCTCGTTACTTGTACAAGTGCTGTCTCACCATCTGGCTGGATCGCATCAATATGTCCCAATACAAAGAGATGTATCTGTACAAAGCTGGACGAAATCCTTCTTAAAACAGCATCACGAGAAGAATAAGCTTTCGGAAGAGCTGCATCATGAACTCGAAAAGCTCCTTAGCCGTATAAGTGATCAAGAGGCGCTGATATTTGTTTATTCATTGACCTCAAATGAAAGAATTGGGCGTACGTATCAGCAAATGGCAGAGTGGCTAAAAGAAGATGTGTGGTATGTGTACCTGCTTTTTTGGAATGTCCTCCATTATTTTATTCATGCTGCCCAAAAAGGTGAAGCGCAGGTCATGCAGCAGCTCGTAGGTGACCTTGAATTCAAACGCGTGCTAACAACCTCTACCCATAAAACGCTCGAGCTTGTGCAAAAAGGCTATGATATTGATCAGATTGCTCACATTCGTTCATTAAAAAAGGCAACGATCGAAGACCATATTGTCGAGCTTTCCATACATGAACCGAGCTTCTCAATAGAGCCGTATGTGAGCGAAGAAGAGCAGCAGGCCATTCATGCAGTAGCCAGGGAGCTTCAAACAAATAAAATGAAGCTGATTAAAGAAAAACTCGAACATCCATTTACTTATTTTCAAATACGATTGGCTCTGACAAGGATGGTGAAAGCAAATGGATAAGCTTCATCAGACGCTCATGCGATATTTTGGTTACGACTCATTTAAGGCAGGTCAAGAGAACATTATTCAAAGTGTACTGAATCAGAAAGATACGGTTGCCATGCTGCCTACTGGCGGCGGAAAGTCCATCTGCTATCAAATTCCCGGCTATATGACTGAAGGATTAGTTCTCATTATTTCGCCGCTGTTATCGCTTATGGAGGATCAAGTCGAACGAATGAAAATGCGCGGAGAAAAACGAGTGGCGGCACTGAACAGCACATTGTCTTTTCAGGAAAGGCGACATATCATTCGGCATTTGCCATCATATAAATTTTTATTTGTCGCGCCTGAGGCATTAATGTCAGAGGTGCTGCTAGAACAGCTCAAATCGATGCATATTGGTCTGTTCGTCGTCGATGAAGCCCATTGTATATCGGAATGGGGGCATGATTTCCGTCCGGAATATTCCAAGCTGGGAGAATGGAGAGAAGCGTTAGGTCATCCTGTCGCATTAGCACTGACGGCAACAGCAACGAAACAAACGCTAAAAGATACCGTGCAAACGTTAAGATTGCAGCATCCAGACTTTCATATCCATTCTGTCAACCGGCCAAACATCGCATTAGTCAAAGAAGCGCACGAAACGAAAGAAGCAAAAGAGAAACGGGCCATTGAGCTTGTGGAATTCCTGCAAGGCCCTGGCCTGATTTATTGCCCGACCCGGCAAATGACAGAAGATATGGCGCTCATAATGAAACAAAAAACCCATCAGCGTGTAGAGTATTACCATGGCGGGATGGATGCAGGAGACCGTATGCTTATTCAGCAGCAATTTATCAGCGGACAGCTTGACCTCATTTGTTGTACAAGTGCTTTTGGAATGGGAATTGATAAAGCAGATATACGATTTGTTATTCATATGAGCCCGCCGCAGTCAATTGAAGCATTTATGCAGGAAATTGGAAGAGCAGGACGGGACGGGAAAAAGAGTGTCAGCATTCTTTTATATACAGAAGAGGATGCGGACATTCAACAGCATTTAATACAAGCAGAGGGCTTTGATGAGCCAGAAATTAATTTCTTCTTAGCTAGGCTGACACAAATGCAGACAAATGATGAAAAGAAATTACGTGAACAATTGATGGAATCAGGGCTTCAGGAGACACGTGCAAGAATGCTGATCCATTATTACAGGATGTATCAGTCTGACGAGCCGCGTGTGCTCCTGGTGAAACTGAAAGAGAAATTGCAGGACAGACAAACAGAAAAACTGAGAAAAGTGTGGCAATTTAAAGAGCGAATCACAGATCATAGCTGCTTTAGACAATCTCTGTTATCATACTTTTACGAACAGCTTGATCAAACGGAGAGCGCATCCTCTGGCAGCTGCTGCTCTTCTTGCGGACTTGACCTGTCTGATTATGAAAAAAAAGATCAACCATTGGAGCTGAATGAAATGAAACACTGGAAGATCGTGCTGGATCGTATGTTTCATCTGACAAAAGAGGCGCAGCATTGATTGAACAACATCGCCGGATCATCGAAAAATTAACCGATCGACAAGTGGTAGAACAGCTGTATTTCACGCAGCTGCTGATGCTGGTCATTTCCTTTTTACTAGGTATATTTATGTTCGATCATTGGACAGATTTTACATCCCTTTGGGAGATCCAAGATGCGCGGATACTGACTTATGGAATTGGCGGCGCTGTGCTTGTGATCATCGTGGATGCGATTGTCATGAAGGTGTTTCCTGCTCATATGTATGATGATGGCGGTTTAAATGAAAAAATGTTCAAAAACCGCAGCATCCCGCATATTGTTTGGTTAACACTGCTCATCGCCTTTTCAGAGGAAATTCTATTCCGAGGGATCGTCCAGCAGCAATTTGGATTGGAAATTGCCAGTATTGTGTTTGCGCTCCTTCACTTTCGCTACTTATCAAAAATACTCTTGTTTATCCTTGTGGTTTCTATTAGTATTTTTTTAGGACTTTTATACGAGTGGACGGGGAATTTATTTGTTCCTGTCATGACCCATTTTGTCATTGACTTAGTCTTTGCTTGTCAAATTCGTTTGAAATATAGGGGGAGGGATGAACATGGAAGAAATGTCGAGAATGAAGAGAAAGAAGGAGCAGCTGACAAACATCCATGATGATGATGCAGAGGAAATTTTTGAAGAAGAAGTTCAGCCTTCAGATGACTCTCACTTTCCTACAAGAGAAGATTTCCATGAATATAAAAAGCAGCGCACGAAAAAGGTGCGAAATCCATTATTTACAACACTGGCTATTATCTTTCCTATTATCGTTGTCACAGTGTTCTTCCTTTTGATCTACTACACATCAAAGGAAATCAACCATAATAATAATCAAGATGTATATAATATTGATTCTACATCAAGTGCTGACACAGACCCAGTCCCGTCAGCACTTGTCGAAACGAAAAATGATTCTAATACTGATAAAGCGGATGCGTCTGATGATGAGAAGCAAAAAAAAGAGGAAGAAAAACAGCGATTGAAAGAAAAAGCTGAACAGAAGAAAAAAGAAAAAGCTGCTAAAGAGAAAGAAGAGCGTGAACAAGCAGCGAAAGAAAAAAAAGAACGCGAGAGAGCTGAAGCTGCCAAAAAGCGTGAACAGCAGCAGCTAGCCTTGCAAAAGCAACAGGAAGAGAAAAAAAGAAAAGAAGCCGAAGAGAAAAAGCAGCAGGAAGAAAAGCCAGTCCGTGTCGTACAGCACACTGTTGGTCCAGAGGAAAACCTGTATCGAATTTCAATGAAGTATTACAAAAACCGTTCGGGTGAAGAGAAAATTAGAGCCTATAATCATTTAAAAGGTAACAGCGTGTACAGTGGTCAAGTGCTAAATATTCCACTAGAAAACTAATCACCTGACATGAATGGAGAAGCACGCACATACATATGTAGAAAAAAGGGACAGGGTGTATGTGATGACATTGCACACAATCAGCCGATATATGGATCAGCCGACACAGAAGATGATGGAAACATTGATCAAAAGAAAGCATAAATATGAGGGTTTTGCCAAGCAGTGCAAAAGATGGCAATGGACAGCCCTTCTATCGCTGGCCATTCTTTTGTTTTATTTTGTGATCACGGCAAATGCGGGAGGCGGCTCGCTTCAGCCGGAAGCCATGATTGCAACACTGCTTGGTCATGAAGTATTTCTGTTTTGGATCATGGCCGAGGTCTTTGCTTTTTACGCCTCTTATTACTATAAGAAAAAAGAAGAAAAGGCTGAGGATGAATATCATCGGCTTAGATGTGAAATTATACAAAAAAGCACAGATTTATGGCCTCAATCAAATCAGTGGAAAGAGCGCGAGACGGTTTTTCACTTTATGCAGAAGCAATATGACATTAATCTCTATTATGAAAGTAAATAAATGAGAAAAAAGACGTTTAACAGTTGAAACGTCTTTTTTCTTTCAAGCGTCTTATGAAAGAAAGATACGTAAGGGAGCCATTTGTGATGAAATATGCCATCGGATTTACTGCCGCCATTGCGGCTGTTACAACAGGTGTGTGTGTAACGGCAAAAATGGTGAAAACGGCAAAACAAAACAACATCAAAAAGCATTATTTTACAATAGAAGCACTTCAATCAGATCGGCCTGCTGTCATTTTCTTTATTTCTGATACACACAGACGTCTCATCAGTGACACTTTATTAGCAGAAATCAGACAGGAAGAGCCAGATGTGATTATGATTGGCGGAGATTTAGCAGAAAAAGGTGTACCCTATGCAAGGATTGAAGAAAATGTGAAACGTTTATCAAGAATTGCGCCGGTTTATTTTGTTTGGGGAAATAATGATCATGAGCTGCACCAGCAAAGGTTTAAAGAGATTCTTCATGCATACAATGTCACGACTTTGCAAAATGAAACGGCTGTATGGAATTTCGAAGGCCAGCGAATCAAAATCGGAGGAATTGATGATATTCGGCTTGAAAAAGCAGATTATGAAGCCATACGGCCTGAGTTTGTGAAAGATGATGTCAATATTCTCTTATCACACAATCCAGATGTACATCATTTGATGAGTGAAGAAGAGGGAATCGACCTTGTCCTGAGCGGTCATACGCATGGGGGGCAGATCCGAATTGGGAAATTTGGTCCATATGAAAAAGGAAGAACAGGCCAGGTCAAGGGTGCGTTCTTTCTCATTAGTAATGGCTACGGGACAACAAAAATTCCCATGCGTCTCGGAGCAGAACCAGAAACCCATCTGATCTATTTAATGCCTCTAAAAACACGTTAACTTGCGGCACCCTCAATATTTTCCATAAAAGTCACCGTAAGCATAGCTTCATGCTTGTCTTCCGTCTTGACACAGTGTAAACTGAATACAAAATTAAGAACCTATGACTCATCATCTCATATACTACAGTATGATGTGTGTTTAGAAGAGGCAGGAGGGAACGTTATGCGACTGGAGCGTCTGAATTATAATAAAATCAAAATTTTTCTCACACTAGATGACCTGACAGACCGAGGTCTTACGAAAGAAGACCTTTGGAAAGATTCGTTCAAAGTCCATCAGCTGTTTAAAGACATGATGAACGAAGCGAATCAGGAGCTCGGTTTTGAAGCGAATGGACCGATTGCAGTTGAAGTATTTTCTCTTCAGGCGCAGGGGATGGTCGTCATTGTCACAAAGAGTCAGCAGGAAGATGCTGATGATGAGTTTGATGAAGATTACATTGAGATGCAAGTCAAGCTCGACGAGAGTAAGCATGTGCTCTATCAATTTGCCTCGTTTGAAGATGTGATTCAACTGTCCCATAGTTTAAGTCGTATTGGACTTTTAGGGGGTACAGTTTACCATTATGAAGGTCAATATTATCTCAGCCTGGATGATGTTGGAGAATTATCTGCTGATACAGTCATTTCGATTTTAGCAGAGTTTGGTTCACCTACGACACTCACCATTCACCGGCTAAAAGAATATGGAAAAGTGATCATGCAAGAAGATGCTGTGAAAACGATTCAAATGTATTTTTAATCACTTTTTTCTATTATATTTAATACTGTTGTGATGAAACAACAGTATTTTTTTATATCCTTTTTTATATTTATAAACGCTGATATTTTATTTTGATAAAAAACGCTTTTTACCTTTGCTTTACCAGTACGAAGGTGTATACTATTGCTTGAAAGGGAGCAGTAGATCATGAAAGATTTCTAGGGGGTTTATTTTAATGGCAGCCGATCAAAACGCCGCTCATAACGCAGAAGATAAGCTAGATGTTTTAAAGTCAACTCAAACCGTCATACATAAAGCGCTAGACAAATTAGGGTATCCGCAGGAAGTGTATGAATTGCTGAAGGAGCCAATTCGTCTATTAACGGTCAAAATTCCAGTACGTATGGATGATGGATCGGTGAAAATTTTCACTGGTTACCGTGCACAGCACAATGATGCTGTCGGTCCAACAAAAGGCGGAATCCGTTTCCACCCGAACGTTACGGAAAAAGAAGTAAAAGCGCTTTCAATTTGGATGAGTTTAAAATGTGGAATTGTGGATCTTCCTTATGGCGGAGGAAAAGGCGGTATTATCTGTGATCCAAGAGAAATGTCATTCAGAGAGCTTGAAAAACTAAGCCGCGGCTATGTTCGCGCCATCAGTCAAATTGTTGGACCAACAAAAGATGTTCCAGCACCAGACGTGTTTACGAACTCTCAAATTATGGCATGGATGATGGATGAATATTCTAGAATTGATGAGTTTAACTCGCCAGGATTTATTACAGGAAAACCAATTGTTCTTGGAGGATCACACGGACGTGATACTGCAACAGCAAAAGGTGTGACGATCTGCATCAAAGAAGCGGCGAAGAAAAAAGGAATTGACATTAACGGAGCTCGTGTTGTCGTACAGGGATTCGGGAATGCAGGAAGCTACTTAGCTAAATTCATGTATGATGCTGGAGCAAAAATCGTAGGGATTTCAGATGCATACGGCGGATTATACGATGAAGATGGTCTAGACATTGACTACTTGCTTGACCGACGTGACAGCTTTGGAACCGTCACTAAACTATTTAACGATACAATTACAAACCAAGAGCTGCTTGAGCTGGATTGTGATATCTTAGTACCTGCAGCCATTGAAAACCAAATCACAGAAGATAATGCGGCAAACATTAAAGCCAAAATTGTCGTAGAAGCAGCAAATGGTCCAACGACACTGGAAGGAACCAAAATTCTTTCAGATCGTGGTGTACTGCTTGTTCCAGACGTGCTTGCGAGCGCGGGTGGTGTAACTGTTTCTTACTTTGAATGGGTTCAGAATAACCAAGGGTTTTACTGGACAGAAGAAGAAGTTGAAACTCGTTTAGAAGATATGATGGTGAAATCATTTAATAATATTTATGAAATGGCGCAAAACCGCCGAATTGATATGCGTCTTGCTGCATATATGGTCGGTGTACGTAAAATGGCTGAAGCTTCTCGATTCAGAGGCTGGATTTAAGCGGCTGATTTGCATCGCGCCTTAAAATCTCCTATCCTTAAATAGGAGATTTTTTTATGGAATGGAACAAAGAATCAAACAGCCCAGCAATTGTTATTGCAGTGAAATGACAGGAGTGGAACAAATGAAACAAGAAAAAGCGATCATAATAGGAGGCGGCCCCTGCGGGTTATCAGCTGCCATCGCATTCAAGCAAATTGGGATTGATGCACTTGTGATTGAAAAGGGGAATGTCGTGAACAGTATTTATCATTACCCAACACATCAAACCTTTTTTAGTACAAGTGAAAAACTTGAAATCGGTGATGTCGCTTTTATTACTGAGAACCGTAAGCCCGTTCGTATTCAGGCACTTTCTTATTACCGAGAGGTCGTCAGACGAAAAAAACTGCGTGTGCATGCTTTTGAAAAAGTAAACGCCGTGACGAAACAAGATGGCCGTTTTACGGTGAGTACATCAAAAGACGACTATTCATGTGATTACGTCGTCATTGCGACTGGCTATTATGATCATCCAAACTATATGAATGTCAAAGGAGAAGACCTTCCCCACGTATATCACTATTTTAAAGAAGGACATCCATATTTTGATAAAGATGTGACGGTGATCGGCGGAAAGAACTCCAGTGTGGATGCTGCGCTAGAACTTGTGAAATGCGGAAGCAGAGTCACTGTGCTGTATAGAGGAACCGAATATTCATCCAGCATCAAGCCTTGGATTTTGCCAGAGTTTGAAGCGCTTGTCCGTAATGGAACGATTCGAATGGAGTTTGGCGCGCAGGTGAAAGAAATCACAGAAGAAGATGTGATTTTTACAAACCAGCAAGATCAAACGGATCGAGTGAAAAGTGACTATGTATTTGCTATGACTGGCTATCACCCAGATCATTCTTTCTTAGAAAAAATGGGTGTCAAGATTGATCCAGAATCAGGCCGTCCAGCATTTGATGAACAGACGATGGAAACGAATGTTGAAGGTATTTTCATTGCGGGAGTCATTGCTGCTGGTAATAATGCCAATGAAATTTTCATCGAAAATGGAAGATTTCATGGCGGACTCATTGCAGAAGAAATCAACAAAAGAATGAACGGATAAAAAAAGAACTGAACCCTTCAAAGGGGTTCGGTTCTTTTTTATATAAATTGGGATTATATAGAAAGATATTTTTAGAAAAATGGGCCCGAGTCATATAAAAAAAGGGTAAATCATGGTACGATAATGAAGGATAATGTAGGGAAAGAGGTCTGGTTATGATCGCAATCATCTCAGCAGGTTTAGCTCCCGGCATCGCACTTTTAAGTTATTTTTATTTGAAAGATCAGTACGACAATGAGCCGGTTCACATGGTCATCAGATCTTTTATGCTAGGTGTCATACTTGTGTTTCCAACCATGTTTATTCAATATGTCCTTCAAGAGGAAAATATCGCAACAAACCCTATCTTGATTTCATTTGTGACGTCGGGCTTTTTAGAGGAATCATTAAAATGGTTTATTTTAATGGTCAGCGTTTATGCGCATGCCCAGTTTGACGAACACTATGACGGGATTGTGTATGGAACGAGTGTCTCACTTGGTTTTGCAACACTTGAAAATATCCTTTACTTAGTCGGTCACGGGGTCGAATATGCGTTTACCCGTGCTTTATTACCTGTATCAAGTCACGCATTATTTGGTGTTGTGATGGGTTTTTATATCGGAAAAGCCCGCTTCTCTGATAAAAAAGAGCAGCGCAAATGGCTGATCCTTTCTTTAACGCTCCCTGTGCTGTTTCACGGCCTGTATGATTTCATTCTATTAGGGATGAAAAACTGGGGATATATCATGGTGCCGTTCATGATTTTTTTATGGTGGTTTGGTTTAAGGAAAGCAAAAAAAGCCCGTGCGGTAAAAATGGTGCAAATTTAATTTTGGAAAACGTCCTATTTGTTTATAGGGCGTTTTTTTGTCTTTTCCATCCAATTCTCTCCTGTGTTGAATGTATAAAAATAGGGATCGGAAGAAACATATATTCAAACATCAAAAGTACAGGAGGATCAAATATGGATAAAGCTCGTTTCATGAAACAAATTGTTCTTATCTTCTCAATCGTTCTTCTTGCGTCTTCACTTTTGACAGCCAGTAAAAGTGAAGCATTCACCGGCCAAGTCATCCAGCGCGGGGCAACAGGAGAAGATGTAGTCGAGCTGCAAGCGCGGCTCCAATACAATGGGTTTTACAATGGCAAAATCGATGGCGTCTATGGCTGGGGGACGTACTGGGCCGTTCGCAACTTTCAAAGCCAATTTGGCATGAAGAAGGTCGATGGACTTGTAGGTCAGAAAACAAAAAACTTATTAGTTCAAAAGACGAAATACTACAAAGAGTTTGTTCAAAAGCAGCTGCAGCAAGGGAACCAGTTTACCCATTATGGCGGGAAGCCTCTTGATCAGCAAACAAAGGCTCCTGCGCAAAGAAGTTCGCAAAAAAAGACAGCACAAGGTACAAAAGAAAATCAAAAAAGTCAAAGTGGATCATCTGGGAAGTCTGGCAATCAGTCAGGCAGCCAGCAGGGAAATCAAACACCAAAACAAACAGCAGCCAACATGCCTGGTGGTTTTTCTAGTAATGACATTCAGCTCTTGTCGCAAGCTGTTTACAGTGAAGCAAGAGGTGAGCCGTATGAAGGACAGGTGGCCATCGCGTCCGTTATCTTAAACCGCTTGAACAATCCGACCTTTCCAAATACGATCGCAGGAGTCATTTTTGAACCGCTTGCGTTTACCGCTGTAGCAGATGGACAATTTTATATGACGCCAGATGAAACGGCAAAAAAAGCTGTATTTGATGCAATCAATGGCTGGGATCCATCTGAGAGCGCCATCTATTACTTTAATCCTGATACAGCAACAAGTCCTTGGATTTGGGGAAGACCACAAATTAAACGAATCGGGAAACATATATTCTGCGAATAAAAAGGGGTGTAAATAAATGATCAGAGGAATATTGATTGCTATTTTAGGAATTGCTGTCATCTCAACAGGTTACTGGGGCTATAAAGAACATCAAGAAAAAGACGCCGTGCTGCTTCATGCTGAGAACAACTACCAAAGAGCCTTCCATGATTTAACGTATCAGGTGGATCAGCTGCATGACAAACTGGGCGCAACACTTGCGATGAACAGCCAAACATCCATCTCACCAGCACTTGCAGATGTATGGAGAATGTCATCAGAAGCGCATAACAATGTCAGCCAGCTCCCTCTCACATTGATGCCTTTTAATAAAACGGAAGAATTTCTGGCGAATGTCGGAGATTTTAGCTACAAATCATCAGTCAAATCTTTATCAGATGAACCATTAAATAAAGATACACACAAAACCATTACAGCTCTATATAATCAAGCGTCAGATATCCAAAACGAACTTAGACAAGTGCAGCACCTCGTACTTAATAAAAACTTAAAATGGATGGATGTTGAAATGGCGCTCGCTGACGGCGATCGAAAGAACGACAACACCATCATTGACGGGCTGAAAACAGTCGAGAGAAATGCAGATGCATTTGCAGATGTCGATCTTGGGCCTACAAATGTGTCCACAGAAAAAGAAACACAAGGCTACAATCATTTAAAAGGCGATAAGATTACAAAAAAAGAAGCGATCCGCATTGCACAGCAATTCACACCCGACCATAATCAACATTTTAAAGTGAGAAAAAGCGGCAGCAAAACCAATCGCGACGTGTACAGCTTATCGATGTCTGATCCAGACAGCCATGCAAACTTTTACTTAGATTTAACTGAAAAAGGAGGACACCCAGTCTACCTTCTTCAGAATCGTGACGTGAAAAAACAGAAAATCAGTTTAAATGAGGCATCAGAAAAAGCACTCAGCTTTTTAAAGAAGCAAGGGTTTGACACAGAATCGTTCCATTTAGATGAAAGTGCACAATTTGATAATATCGGTGTATTTACCTATGTTCCTCTTCAGGAAAATGTTCTGCTTTATCCAGATAGTATACGCATGAAAGTCGCATTGGACGATGGTGAGGTTGTTGGGTTTTCAGCGAAGGATTACTTAACGAATCATAAAACACGAGACATTAAAGCACCTAAAATCTCGCAAAAAGAAGCGAAGAAAACATTAAATCAGCATGTAAAGATCGAAGATACTCATTTAGCGATTGTACAAAATGATATGTCAGAGGAAGTTCTGTGCTATGAGTTCCTCGGAACGATAAAAAACGATACGTATCGCATGTTCATTAATGCAGATACTGGAAAAGAGGAACGAGTAGATAAACTAAAAAACGCAGAACCTATATATAAAGACCTATAGAAGAGGAAACGAGGAAAAGGCTAATAAGTCTTTTCCTTTTGTTTTAGACATGGTTTAATATAGGAGAGGATACGATTTCACAGATGAAAAGAGTGATGAGGAATGTTACAAATAGGGGATGCAATCACAATTGAATATGTCAATGAGAACAAAGAAGTGAAAACAGCAAAATCGAAGGTTTTGGAAAATAATAACGATGATATTTGCATTAATTATCCAGCTGATCAAGAAACGGGACGCACCATCTACTTAAACCAGCAAACAGAAATCACCGTCTTCTTTTTTGACGAAAACCAAATTCCATACAAATGTACAAGCGAAGTCATCGGAAAAAGAAAAGAAGATATTCCGATGATTGTCATTTCCATTCCGCCAAAAGAAAAAATGATTCGCCTTCAGCGAAGAGAATATCTGAGAGTGGATACGATGGTCAAAGCTACTATCATGCAAACGGACGAAGAGGCCTTTGAGACGTTTATTGTGAATATGAGTGCTGGCGGCGTAGCAATCTCTGTTCCTGAGGGCGTGTCATTGAAAGAATATGGAGAAGTGGTCACAGAGTTTGAACTTCCCCTAAAAGAGCCCGTGAAAATAAAAGCGGTTGCAGAGATGAATCGAGTATATGAAGATGAACAGTCTGGCAAAACAAGAGCGATCATGGAGTTTTCAGAGATCACAAATGACCACCAGCAGCACATCATGAAATACTGCTTCCAGCAGCAGCTTTTAACACGTGTGAAAAAAGCATAAGAATAAAGGGTGTAAAAAGCTTCCATACTAGAGAGGAAAGAATCTAGCGTGGAGGCTTTTTGTATGAAGACAATGGAAAGATGGTTATTGAAAGTGGTGTTCATTCAGCTTGTTTTATTGCTCACCGTTCAGATCACACTTCATTTGACGAAAGGAGAACTTTTTTTGTCAAAAGTCGTGCAGTATGAGGGTGTGAACAACATGAGCATTGAAGAATGGATTGAAACGTTTAAGCAGAAGGATTGATAGAAAATTCCCCCGTTTGAGCGGTGATCGTGTTACAATTCATAAGGGAGATTCAATCAAGGAGAGGTATTATGAAAAAGAAATTATCTATTGCAATTGACGGTCCTGCAGCAGCAGGCAAAAGCACTGTGGCAAAAATTGTCGCAGCCAAAAAATCATATATTTATATTGATACAGGTGCTATGTACCGCGCGATTACACTTGCGGCACTCAATCAAGGTGTAGACCTTGAAGACGAACAGGCACTTGATTCATTACTGAAAAAAACGGTCATTGAACTAGTAACAACAGACGAGGGTCAAAAAGTCCATCTAAACAACACGGATGTCACAGAGGATATTCGCACAGACCACGTAAGCAACCAAGTATCGGTTGTTGCAAAGCACAGAGCTGTTCGGGAAGAAATGGTCCGCAGGCAGCAAGAGCTTGGCAAACGAGGCGGCGTCGTTATGGACGGAAGAGACATAGGCACTCACGTACTTCCAGATGCTGAAGTGAAAATTTTCTTGCTTGCATCAGTAGAAGAAAGAGCAAAACGCCGCTTTGAAGAGAATCAGAAAAAAGGCTACGATGTCAATTACGATCAGCTGATCGAAGAGATTGCAAGACGCGATAAGCTTGATTCTGAGCGCGAAGTTTCACCTTTGAAGAAAGCAGATGACGCCATTGAAATTGACACCACTTCCCTTTCTATTCAAGAGGTGGCAGGGAAAATTTTAGATGCAGCAGACCGCGTGGAGAAACAGTAAGAAATTTTAGAAAACTTTTATAAGTTAGAGGTTTATCTCTTGACAAACAAGGTCTTTTATTAGAAGTTTATACTAATACTATTTTTATTGATCATTCAAGCAATTATATTGATTTGAATGTTTCTATAATACATATTCGGCTGGCAATCATCATGCTTAAGACACATATTCGCCCAGTCGTTTTAACTAAGCTGTGTAGGTTTGGACCAAGGAGGTTATCGAAATGACAGAGGAAATGAATCAAATCGATGTTCAGGTACCAGAGGTTGGAGATGTAGTGAAAGGGATTGTTTCTAAAGTTGAGGACAAGCATGTCAATGTAGATATCGTCAATGTGAAACAACCTGGTATCATCCCAATCAGTGAATTATCAAGTCTTCACGTTGAAAAAGCATCAGATGTCGTGAAAGATGGCGACGAGTTAGAGCTTAAAGTAACAAAGGTCGAAGACGATGCTTTGATTTTATCTAAACGTGCTGTTGATGCAGACCGCGCTTGGGAAGACCTAGAGAAAAAGTTTGAAACAAAAGAAGTATTTGAAGCTGAAGTAAAAGACGTTGTAAAAGGTGGTCTTGTCGTTGACATTGGTGTGCGCGGATTTATTCCTGCATCTCTTGTAGAAGCACACTATGTAGAAGACTTCACAGATTACAAAGGAAAAACACTCTCACTTGTCGTGGTAGAACTTGACCGCGAAAAAAATCGCGTGATTCTCTCGCACCGTGCAGTCGTTGAGCAAGAGCAATTAGACAAAAAGCAAGACTTCCTGCAAAAGCTTGAAGTAGGCAGTGTGATTGATGGTAAAGTGCAGCGGCTTACTGATTTTGGTGCATTTGTTGACATTGGCGGCATTGATGGATTAGTTCACATTTCTCAACTATCCCATGCGCATGTTGAAAAGCCATCTGACGTAGTAGAAGAAGGACAGGAAGTCAAGGTCAAAGTACTTGCTGTTGATCGTGATAACGAACGTATCTCACTATCTATTAAAGAAACATTACCAGGACCTTGGAGCCAAATTGGTGAAAAGGTAAAACAAGGTGATGTGCTTGAAGGAACCGTTCAACGTCTTGTGAGCTTTGGTGCATTTGTTGAAATTCTGCCAGGTGTAGAAGGGCTTGTGCATATTTCCCAAATCTCTCATAAACATATCGGCACGCCGCAAGAAGTCCTTGAAGAAGGGCAGACTGTGAAAGTGAAAGTGCTTGATGTGAATGAAGACGAAGAGCGCATTTCACTAAGCATCCGTGATTTAGAAGAAAATCCTGAAAAACAAATCGAAGAGGATTATCGTCAATATCAGGCGAAAGAGGAAAACACAAGCGGCTTCCAGCTTGGTGACCTGATCGGCGATAAACTCAATAAACTAAAATAATTTGGTGATCAAAATTGACGCGAGCAGAAAGAAAGAAGCAGCATATTGAGCATGCGTTGTCCACTGGCCAGCATGCAGCAACAGGTTTAGATGATGTTTCCTTCGTTCACGCCAGTTTACCAGATCTTGCGACATCACAAATTGATACACATACGACAATTGGCGGACTGACTTTCGGTTCGCCAATTTTTATCAATGCAATGACTGGCGGAGGCGGAGAATCCACCTATGAGATCAACCGCTCTTTATCGATCGCAGCGAAGGAGACCAATATCCCAGTAGCAGTTGGATCACAAATGGCTGCACTGAAAGATAAAGAAGAAAGACGAACATATGAAGTCGTTCGTAAAGTCAATCCGGATGGAATTGTATTTGCGAATTTAGGCAGTGAAGCGACAATGAAGCAAGCTCAAGAAGCAGTCAACATGCTCGAGGCAAATATGCTCCAAATTCATCTGAATGTCATCCAAGAGATTGTCATGCCTGAAGGCGATCGAGATTTCAGGGGAGCGCTTGAGCGGATTGCAGCGATCGTTGAATCTGTTGGTGTGCCTGTTGTTGTAAAAGAAGTTGGATTTGGCATGAGCAAGGAGACGGCAGGAAAGTTATTCCAAGCTGGGGTTGCAGCCGTTGATGTAGGCGGATTTGGTGGAACGAACTTTTCAAAGATTGAAAATCTCCGCCGCCAAAAAGCACTTCGTTATTTTGATCAATGGGGAATTCCAACTGCAGCGAGTCTTGCTGAAGTACATACAGCCTTTCCGAATCAAACGATTTTAGCCTCCGGAGGTATTCAAGATGCTCTTGATGTAACCAAATCAATGGCTCTTGGCGCATCTGCTGCTGGTCTAGCTGGATTTTTCTTAAAATCATTGACCAGTGGAGGAGAAAGCGGCCTCATCGCAGATATCATGGAACTTCAAGAAGATATCAAGATGATGATGACAGTGCTTGGCGTGAAGACGATTGAAGAACTGAGACAGGCTCAAGTTGTGATCTCAGGGGAAACAAGTCATTGGCTCAAAGAAAGAGGCGTTGACACAACGTACTATAGTAAGAGAGGCATGTGATGATCACATGCCTTTTTTTATTGATTTCTTTTTCGAGCGCTTTCTGGACCTTCTAATGCTGTTGCACCTTTATGATGAATGGATTGATCGCGGTCAGATTCCACTCTTCTTGACGCCTTTAAACGCTTTTCCTGTCTATCTTTTCCCATCATGTATCCCTCCTCAGGTTATTAGGGTGTCACCTCTTGTTTATTTCATACAAAGCCGGTAACGATCCGCATGTTTAAAAATTGGAGATTTTCCCATAATGTAATTGAGGTGATGAGGCGTTGGAGGCTTTGTACTATTATTGGTCTATATGGTTCGTTTGGATTATGGTGACATTTATCATGGAAAAAAGTTTGTGGCGCACCGTGCTGGGCATCTGTGTACTTGTCCATATTATATTCAGTCATGTCATGATATCCGTTTTAGATATGAGCATTAATGCGGGTTTCTTGATGACTTTTTTATATGCATGTGCTGCTTTCGTCATATTCAGGTCTAGTTACCGAATGATGAGAATCATGCAATTGGGCTCGATGGTGAGCGCGTATGCCTTTTTTATGATATTTGCATTATATGACCCTGTTTGGTTCACGATAATAAAGGTGGATTGGGTCGTATTTGCCCTGCTGATCTTAATGTGTATGACATATGGACAGCCGTTAACGGAAAGAATCACCTTATGGATGATGTCAGTATGTCTCGGCGAAGCCCTTTATGCGCTGGCGATTCACCGCCTCACATCATCAATTGTCATAGGGGATCTCTCTTTTCTTTCCTTCGTTGTACAAGGAGCCGTCTTCCTATTAGGTGTCGATCAGCTTGAAAAGCTCTTGAACGCCCGTTCATCAAGAAAATCAGTAAAAGGGGCTGCAAAATCAACATGACAGACTATACGTTTCCTGTGATTATTGGTGTCATCTTTGGGATGGCGGCCAGACTTTACATGTTAAGAACGGATTACCGGCAATACCCGACGTATATTCATGGACAAGTGATTCACATTGCACTTGGTTTTATTGCGTCAGGATTAGGTGCGATCATTATGCCTGCACTAATTCAGGAGGAATTTACAGCGATTACCTTTCTCACTTTGGCAGCCACGCAATTTCGAGATGTCCGAAATATGGAAAGAAATACGTTAACCCAAATGGATTCGTATGAACTTGTCTCACGAGGCAGTACATATATAGAAGGCATTGCCATTGCCTTTGAAAGTCGAAATTATATTGCGATTCTCACGGCACTTATTACAACGACAGCCTGTATTTTCTTCTCGCTTGTTGTTGGAACAGTAGTCGGTATTCTTTGTTTTTTCATGGCAAAGCTATTAATGTCAGGCAGTCAATTAAAGGATATCGTCAGCATTCAAAAAGGGGAACTTCGCTTTGATGGGGCAGGGCTTTATGTGAATGATATATACATTATGAATATCGGGCTGCCTGAAAAGCAAAAACTCATTTTAGAGCATGGGATGGGCTTTATCTTGACGCCGAAAAATTTCAACTCTGCTACAACGATTGCTAACCTTGGACAGCGGCAAGCCATTTTATTTGATTTATCGAACGTGCTTGGCGTGTACCGCGATTCTGGTGAACCATCGCTCTGTCCGCTCGCAAAACGTGATCTGAATACCGGTACACTTGGTGTGTTCATTTTACCGCAATGGCAGCGTGAAGATTTGGCTGTCCGTGTATTAGAAGAGGTGCCTATTTTAGAAAATGCCATAAGAATGCCGACAGATTTCATTAAAAAGAAAGTGAGGTAATAGGGCATGGCGAACACCATTGAACAATTTATATTGGCTGTGGCAACAACAAATAAAGAGCGGGTCATTGGCGGAACAGCGGTTTTTTTCTGTGAAAATAAAGAAGAGCTCGACATGTATGCCATGAATTTAGAGGCCATTTTAGATGGAATTGCACACGGCATTGGAGAAGATCTTTACTTGATTGTCAAACATTTTTAAGTTATTCATTGTGGTCTGATTAAAAATTGATATAATATATAAGTTGAACCCTTCATGTTTGAAGGGTTTATTTCATAAAACTGAATGAAAATTATAAATCCCGGTTGAAACATGATGATGAACATATTGAATCGCGGCTGGATTGAAAGGAAGGGTACTATGGGTAAACCTGTCGTAGCCATTGTTGGAAGGCCCAACGTTGGAAAATCTACAATTTTTAATCGAATCGCAGGCGAAAGAATATCGATTGTAGAAGACACACCTGGTGTAACAAGAGATCGAATCTATAGCTCTGCTGAATGGTTAAATTATGACTTTAATTTAATAGATACTGGTGGAATTGATATTGGAGATGAGCCATTCTTGGCGCAAATTCGCCATCAGGCAGAAATCGCAATGGACGAAGCGGATGTCATTATCTTTATGGTGAATGGCCGAGATGGCGTGACATCTGCGGATGAAGAAGTCGCAAAAATTTTATATCGCACGAAAAAGCCAGTTGTACTTGCTGTCAATAAACTGGACAACCCTGAAATGAGAAGCGACGTGTATGACTTTTATGCACTCGGATTTGGCGAGCCGTATCCGATTTCTGGAACACACGGATTAGGACTTGGTGATCTGCTTGATGCAGTGGCAGAACATTTTAAAAATTTACCGGATACGCAATATGATGAAGAAGTTGTCCAGTTCTGCTTAATTGGCCGTCCGAATGTAGGGAAATCTTCTTTAGTGAATGCGATGCTCGGAGAAGACCGCGTCATTGTCAGCAACATCGCTGGTACAACAAGAGATGCTGTCGATACGATGTTTACGTACAATCAGCGTGACTTTGTCATTGTTGATACAGCAGGTATGAGGAAAAAAGGGAAAGTATATGAAACAACAGAGAAATACAGTGTGCTTCGTGCATTAAAAGCCATTGACCGATCTGATGTTGTCGCTGTTGTACTTGACGGCGAGGAAGGCATTATTGAGCAGGATAAACGAATTGCTGGCTATGCACACGAAGCTGGTAAAGCTGTTGTCATCATTGTGAACAAATGGGATGCTGTTGAAAAAGATGAGCGCACGATGAAGGAATTTGAGCAAAACATCCGCGAGCATTTTCAATTCCTTGATTATGCACCTGTCTTGTTTATGTCTGCTCTTACGAAAAAGAGAATTCATACATTAATGCCGTCCATTATCACAGCAAGCGAAAACCATGCAATGCGCGTTCAAACCAATATTTTAAATGATATCATCATGGATGCGGTGGCGATGAATCCAACGCCGACCCATAACGGACAGCGCCTAAAGATTTACTATGCAACACAGGTGGCCATTAAGCCTCCTTCCTTCGTTGTGTTTGTCAACGATCCAGAGCTTATGCACTTTTCTTATGAGCGTTTCCTAGAAAACCGCATTCGAGATGCATTTGGTTTTGAAGGAACACCAATTAAAATATTTGCGAGAGCGAGAAAATAAAAAGGGTGAGCAGGATGAAGAAAATTTCAGTACTTGGAGCAGGTAGCTGGGGAACAGCTCTTGCGCTTGTATTAGCTGATAATCATCATGATGTACACATGTGGGGACATAGACAAGAGCTCATTGATCAAATCAATGAGAAACATGAAAATCATGATTACTTGCCAAATGTCGAACTGCCAGCGTCTATTCAGGCGACAACCGATATGAAGCAGGTTTTAGAGGGGACAGAGGCGGTTATTGTCGCTGTGCCAACAAAGGCCATTCGTGAGGTATTGAAGCAGGCAAATGAGTTGATCTCATCGAAGGTGCCATTTGTCCATGTCAGTAAGGGAATTGAACCAGATACACTTCTTAGAATTTCTCAAATGATTGAACAAGAAGTCCCATCTGAGAAAAGAGAGGCTGTCGTTGTCCTATCAGGGCCGAGTCATGCAGAAGAAGTAGGTCTGCGTCATCCGACAACTGTCACTGTCTCGTCAGAAAATATTGAAGCAGCTCAATTTGTTCAAGATTTGTTCATGAACAATCATTTTAGGGTGTACACAAACCCTGATGTGATTGGGGTGGAAATTGGCGGCGCATTGAAAAATATCATTGCTCTTGCGGCTGGTATCACAGACGGACTTGGATATGGTGACAATGCAAAAGCGGCGCTTATCACAAGAGGACTTGCTGAAATCGCACGTCTTGGCACAAAAATGGGAGGGAATCCCCTTACATTTGCCGGATTAACAGGCGTTGGTGATTTGATTGTGACATGTACAAGTGTTCATTCGCGTAACTGGCGCTGCGGGAATTTACTCGGTAAAGGATATAAGCTCGAAGAAGTGCTTGAAAAAATGGGCATGGTTGTCGAAGGCGTCCGCACAACAAAAGGCGCTTATCAGCTCTCCAAAGAATACAAGGTCAGCATGCCGATTACAGAGGCTCTTTACGGCGTCCTGTTTGAAGGGAAAAAGGTTGACGATGCTGTAGAATCATTGATGGCACGTGTGAAAACACATGAGATGGAAGACCTTGTGAACATGTTTGAAAACCAAACAAAATAAAAGGAAAGACTGAACTTAGGCATGTAGAGGATGCAAGAAGGGGAAGACTTGCATAACATAGCAATGAAGTTTGAATAGAGCTTTGCCTCTACAGAATGAGGAAAATAGTCGATCCAATGACTGAAGCAGAGTCCCCCTCTTTGCTTCAGTTTTTTTATGCGCTTTTTTCTGAATGATTGGAAAAATGATTGATATTTACCTTATTTTTGGTTTAAAATGAAATATAAACGCTTACAATTCGTTCGTTTTGAAGGGGGACAGGCACGATGAGTTTTGCTTTAATCAAGATGTGGTTTGCGCTTGGTTCAATGGGGCTCATGTTTTTAGCCGTAGTAACCATTTATCTCAGCAGGTTTAAGCTGAAAAGCAAATTTCTTAAAATAACGGCCTCGACCGTTGCATACAGCTTGATGCTGATATCAGGTATCATTGTGTTTTTAGTTGTCTTTAGCGGACCGGTCAATGAATAAAGAAAAAGGAAGAATATGATGATCAAAGCAAAAGTCAGTGTCACACTGTTAGCATTTATTTTATTAACAGGATGTCTGTATCCAGAAAATCGCAAAGCTGAGAACCGGGTGCCATACGAAGAGCAGCTGCAAAGTGTACAGACAGCGATTGAGGAATTTCAAAAAGCAACAAATGGTCTTTTGCCTATAGAAACGAAAGAAGCAGACACGCCGGTTTATCAGAAATATGTCATCGACTTTAAGCGCTTGTCACCAAGATATTTACACGATGTACCGTCTACATCTTATGAAGGCGGGGGCGAATATATTTATGTCCTCACAGACGTCGAAAAGAAACCCACTGTGAAACTGCTTGATGTCAAAATGACGCAGACCATCAATGAATTACGGCTTAGAATCAAGATGTATCAAGATGAACATACATATCCGCCATATGGCAAAGTCGTATCAGCCAATTTATATACGCTAAATGAAAAAAAACTAGGATTAAAATCGCCGCCTGCGGTGATAAGTCCTGTGACAGGGAATTCCCTCCCATTACTGATTTCATCAAACGGTGACATCTATGTGGACTACCGCAGTGATTTTGCTCACATTTTGAAGAATACGAAGCAAAAGCTGAAACCAGGTGAAAACATTCAAGATGTATATTGGCAGGAAACCCCGTTTGTACCCGCGTTTTCTGTCCCATATACCATCAACAAAAAAGGTGAGCCTGCCTTTTTAGAAAAAAAGACGTCATAAACAAGAATGAACCTTTTTCCTCTGCATATAAATGAGGAGAAAGGTTTTTTTATGGCTAAACTTACTCTCAAAACAAAAAGGTGTCATATTCAAATAGGACAACGTCATACACATATATTGTCCAGACACCTTTCAAGCACAGTTTGATTGAAGAATAGAGTATTTCATTTGAAAACGAGGATAGCAAGTCCGGGAGGGGATCACTTGGAAAAAGTCGATATTTTCAAGGATATCGCTGAACGAACAGGAGGCGATATATATTTAGGAGTCGTTGGCGCTGTTCGTACAGGGAAGTCTACGTTTATTAAAAAGTTTATGGAGCTCGTGGTGCTCCCGAATATCAATAATGAGGCAGATCGTGCAAGGGCACAGGATGAATTGCCGCAAAGCGCAGCAGGAAAAACCATTATGACCACAGAGCCTAAATTTGTACCGAATCAAGCAGCATCAATTCACGTGAGTGACGGTCTTGATGTCAACATCAGGCTTGTCGATTGTGTGGGATACACTGTCCCTGGTGCGCGCGGGTATGAAGATGAAAATGGCCCAAGAATGATCAATACGCCGTGGTATGAAGAGCCAATCCCGTTTCATGAAGCAGCGGAAATTGGTACACGCAAGGTCATTCAAGAGCATTCAACAATAGGTGTAGTGATTACAACAGATGGTTCCATTGGAGAAATTCCAAGACATGATTATATTGAATCTGAAGAACGTGTGATTGATGAACTCAAAGAGGTTGGAAAGCCATTTATTATGGTCATTAACTCTGTGAGGCCATATCATCCTGAAACAGAAGCGCTCCGGCAGGAACTTAGCCAAAAGTATGATATTCCAGTACTCGCCATGAGCGTAGAAAGTATGAGAGAGCAAGACGTACTCAGCGTTCTTCGTGAAGCATTATATGAATTCCCAGTCCTAGAGGTGAATGTGAACCTGCCAAGCTGGGTGATGGTGCTAAAAGAAGATCACTGGCTGAGAGAGAGCTATCAGGATTCAGTAAAGGAAACTGTAAAGGATATTAAAAGATTAAGAGATGTCGACCGTGTCGTTGGTCAATTCAGTGAATTTGATTTTATCGAAAGAGCGGGTTTAGCAGGAATTGAAATGGGTCAGGGGATTGCGGAGATTGACCTGTATGCGCCAGATGATCTATATGATCATATTTTAAAAGAAGTCGTTGGTGTAGAAATTAGAGGAAAAGACCATCTTCTAGAGCTGATGCAAGATTTTGCTCATGCTAAGACAGAATATGATCAAGTATCAGACGCATTAAAAATGGTGAAGCAGACTGGTTACGGGATTGCAGCGCCAGCGTTGTCCGATATGAGTTTAGATGAGCCAGAAATCATTAGGCAGGGATCAAGGTTCGGCGTGAGATTAAAAGCGGTCGCTCCATCTATTCATATGATCAAAGTAGATGTAGAGAGCGAATTTGCACCGATTATCGGAACAGAAAAACAAAGTGAAGAGCTCGTCCGCTACTTAATGCAAGACTTTGAAGATGATCCGCTTTCGATCTGGAATTCAGATATATTTGGCCGCTCCCTCAGCTCCCTTGTCAGAGAAGGCATTCAAGCGAAGCTGTCTCTCATGCCGGAAAACGCAAGATATAAGCTGAAGGAAACGCTTGAAAGAATCATTAACGAAGGATCAGGCGGTTTGATCGCGATTATTTTATAGCAAGTGAGACCTCTCATTGATGGGGTCTTTTTTTTGCGTGTAGAATGAGTCATAAAAAGACAATTGTATAAAGATTAGTCAGATTCAGGCTGAAATTAGGAATATTCGTTCGCAAAAGTGCCCTTAATCCTTGACGAATAAGGATTCTTCCCTTTAAAATGCTTGATATGGTATTTCATATGTGTTAATCTACTTACAGAAAATCTTCACTTTGTTGGACAAACATTCCTTCAAAGAGACGTTTTCTGATGAAAAGCCATGTATAACGCTTTCTAGACGCTCTTTTTTTCTGAAAAAGGGTATAGAAAGAAGACGAATTGTGAAGAAATGATAACAATCTACTGAATGCATATTTTTGGGAGGAGGTGAAAGGCATGAACAAGACAGAACTTATTAACGCGGTTGCTGAAGCAAGCGAGTTATCTAAAAAAGACGCGACAAAAGCAGTTGATTCTGTTTTTGATACAATTTTAGATGCACTTAAAAATGGTGACAAAATCCAACTTATTGGTTTTGGTAACTTTGAAGTACGTGAGCGTTCAGCTCGTAAAGGACGTAACCCACAAACTGGTGCAGAGATCGAAATCCCTGCAAGCAAAGTACCTGCTTTCAAACCAGGTAAAGCACTTAAAGACGCGGTGGCAGGTAAATAATCGTTATGTGTAATGATCCTGTTGAAGGAGTTATACATATACAGTTTCACACTGGTCTAGAAAAGCCCCTTTCATAAGGGGCTTTTCCTTTTGAATCAAAAGGTTCGTTTAGAACGCTCTCCTTTGCTTTTAGGATCTGAAGTGTGCTAGAATCTGAATGAAATGTAATCGCCTTTGGAGGATATAATACATGAGTGAAATAAATAAAGAATTAATCGAACACGCAGTACGCGATATATTAAAAGCAATCGGAGAAAATCCGGATCGTGAAGGACTTCTTGATACCCCAAAACGAGTCGCAAAAATGTATGAAGAAGTGTTCTCGGGATTAAATGAAGATCCAAAAGAACATTTTAAAACCATTTTTGGCGAAGACCACGAAGAACTCGTCCTTGTAAAAGATATTGCTTTCCATTCAATGTGTGAACACCACCTTGTGCCTTTCTACGGGAAAGCCCATGTCGCTTATATTCCGCGCGGAGGAAAAGTAACGGGACTTAGTAAGCTGGCAAGAGCTGTAGAAGCCGTGGCAAAACGCCCGCAGCTTCAGGAACGCATTACATCAACCATTGCAGATAGTATGGTGGAAACACTTAATCCGCATGGCGTGATGGTTGTCGTTGAAGCAGAGCATATGTGTATGACGATGCGCGGAGTGAAAAAGCCAGGCGCTAAAACAGTGACCTCAGCTGTCCGCGGCACATTTGCAAATGATGCAGCCGCAAGAGCAGAAGTGCTTTCCTTTATTAAAAATGACTAATTCAATAGATGGAAGGTGAACAAAATGAGTGAAAATAAAGCATCTGATTTTGTGGTGATTAAAGCCATTGATAATGGTGTAAACGTCATCGGCCTAACAAGAGGCTCTGATACAAGATTTCACCATTCTGAGAAGCTCGATAAAGGTGAAGTGATCATTGCACAATTTACTGAGCATACGTCAGCGATCAAAGTAAGAGGCGATGCTGTCATTCAAACAAGCTTCGGCGAAATTCAAAGCGAAGCAAAGAAATAAAGAACTTGTAGCACTTGATAGCATAAAAGTGAGAGCTGATATGGTATAATAAATCTCTATACAATGTGCAGGTCTACATATGAAACTGTAATTTTTGGGACAAGGGTGATATCTTTGCAAGACATCTACGGAATTTTATCTAATCTAAATATAAAATTAAATAAAAAGCTTTCTCATCCTTATTTGGCGAAGCATTTACGCGCACCACTCATCGATGAAGATAAGCTCCTTCTTTTTCATGCAATGTTTGAAGAAGCTCAAATTGATGCAGAGAAAAAAGAAAATTATATTTTAACGGCGATGCTTGTGCAAATTGCCCTTGATACCCATGACGAAGTCACAACTGCTGCAGCCATCAAGCAAGACGAATTCAAAAATCGTCAGCTGACCATCCTGGCAGGAGACTATTTCAGCGGTCTCTATTATTCTCTTCTCTCTGACATGAAAGACATTTATATGATCCGCACGCTCGCTACGGCGATCAAAGAGATCAATGAACATAAAATTAGACTGTATGACCGGTCCATTCAAGATGCAGCGCACTTTTACAAAAGTGTAGCTACAGTTGAATCTGCGCTTTTCCAAAGGATTTCTGAGCACTTTCAATTAACGCATTGGAATGAGATTGCAAGTCATTTTCTTGTTTATAAACGCTTCATGAAACAAGCAGAAAATGACAAACATTTAAAACTTTTTTTGAACGATCGTTATACGGACGCCTATTCATGTTTTGACAATTTTGAGAATGAAGGCTATGAAAAGGCCAAACGACCGATCAAGGAGCATCTTGTGTCATCTCCGGTCGTTCAAAAAGAGCTATTAAATCGCTTGGATCATATGAAAAATGAGCCTGCGTACCATCAGAAAGTGGAAGAAGGGTAAGTCATGCAGCAATCAAAAGAACAGCGAGTACACGGTGTATTTGAAAAAATTTATAAAAACTATGATCAAATGAACTCTGTCATCAGCTTTAAACAGCATAAAAAATGGCGCGATAAAACAATGAAACTTATGAATGTGCAAAAAGGGTCTAAAGCATTAGATGTATGCTGCGGGACAGCCGATTGGACAATTGCGCTTGCAGATGCTGTTGGGGAAAAAGGCGAGGTCAAAGGCCTTGATTTTAGTAAAAACATGCTGAGTGTTGGAGAAACGAAGGTGAAGACTGGGGGCTACAAACAAATTGAATTGCTTCATGGCAATGCGATGGAGCTCCCTTTTGAGGACAACTCATTTGATTATGTCACCATCGGTTTTGGACTTAGAAACGTTCCTGATTATTTAACGGTGTTAAAGGAAATGACAAGAGTAGTGAAGCCTGGCGGAATGGTCGTCTGTCTTGAGACTTCACAGCCTGAGATGATCGGCTTTAAACAGGGCTACTACATCTATTTCAAATACATTATGCCGCTCTTTGGTAAACTGTTTGCCAAAAGTTATCAGGAGTATTCATGGCTTCAAGAATCAGCCAAAACGTTCCCTGGCATGAAAGAGCTGGCGGCTCTATTCGAAGAGGCCGGGTTGTCTGATGTCTCGTATCATCCATTTACAGGCGGTGTAGCAGCAACACATATCGGAAAGAAGCTTTGAATAAACGATATTTGGGTGAAGATAATGAAACTAAAAGCAATGATCTCTTTTTTAAATCATGATATCGATATAATTGAAAAAGAGCTTGAACAAACAGTTCGCTCTGATTATGCATTATTAAGTGAAGCAGGTCTTCATTTGCTGCAAGCGGGCGGAAAACGAATCCGCCCCGTTTTTGTTCTCCTTTCAGGCATGTTTGGTGACTATGACATTAATAAAATTAAATATGTTGCCGTTGCCCTCGAGCTGATTCATATGGCATCACTTGTTCACGATGATGTTATTGATGATGCAGAGCTGAGAAGAGGCAAACCAACGATAAAGGCAAAATGGGATAACAGAATTGCCATGTACACAGGGGATTATATGTTTGCGAGATCACTTGAATACATGACAAAAATCAATCACCCAATGGCACATGAAATTTTGTCAAAAATGGTCGTCGAGCTTTGTCTTGGTGAGATAGAGCAAGTGAAAGATAAATATAATATGGAACAAAACCTCCGTACATATTTAAGAAGAATCAAACGAAAAACAGCCTTGCTCATTGCAGGCAGCTGTCAATTAGGTGCCATTGCAGCAGGTACAGATGAAAAAACACATAAAGCCCTCTATTGGTTTGGATACTATGTCGGCATGTCTTATCAAATCATTGATGATGTCCTTGATTTCACATCAACTGAAGAAGAGCTGGGCAAGCCTGTCGGAGGAGACCTTTTACAAGGGAATGTCACACTCCCAGTCTTGTATGCACTGAAAAATCCGACACTAGAAGGTCAATTGAAGCTGATCAATAGTGAAACGACGGAGAAGCAGCTGAAGCCTGTCATTGAAAGCCTCAAACAAACAGATGCGATCGACCGCTCGATTCGAGTGAGTGAAATGTATTTGAAAAAAGCTTTTGAACAGCTCGACAAACTTCCTCGAGGACGTGCGAGAACGTCACTCGCCTCCATTGCAAAATATATTGGGAAACGAAAATTCTAATCAACGTGATGTTGATTGGTTTTTTTGTGAAATTTTTTGTCAAAAATTGATTATTATAAAAAAAAATGATACGATCACTTTGTAACAATGTAAGCCTATACATACATAACGACGGGGTGGAAAACGTATATGGACAAAACATTTCTTATGGTTAAACCTGATGGTGTGGAAAGACAATTAATCGGTGACATTGTGTCAAGATTCGAAAAAAAGGGGCTTCAGCTTGTTGGTGCAAAACTAATGAGTATTCCAAAGGAAGTAGCAGAAACCCATTACGGAGAGCATAAAGAAAAACCGTTTTTCGGGGAATTGGTTGACTTTATTACGTCAGGACCTGTATTTGCAATGGTATGGCAAGGTGAACAGGTAGTAGACGTAACAAGACAGATTATCGGCAAAACAAATCCAAAGGAAGCGCTTCCAGGCACAATAAGAGGAGACTATGGATTGACTGTTGGGAAAAACATTATCCATGGGTCAGACTCACCAGAAAGTGCTGAAAGAGAAATTAACTTATTCTTCAAACAAGAAGAACTCACAAGCTGGGATCAAACCATCTCAAGCTGGATTTATTAAGATTCAAGCCAAGGTGTTCATCTAATGAGCACTTTGGCTTTTTTTATATTGAACTTTCTACACGAAATTTCGCATGAGAAGATACAAATTTTCGATAAAAACAGCTATACTAGGACAAAGATAGATGAGACAGGAGAGGACATTGATGGATCCATATCAAGTATTTGTTGGAAAATGGAAAAAACTAACCGGGGTTGATCTAAATTTATATAAAGAAGCACAAATGAAACGGAGATTAACATCACTTTATGATAAAAAAGGATATAAAGATTTTGAAGCATTCGCGGCCGCGCTTGAAAAGGACAGAGCATTATTAGATGAGACGATGGACCGCATGACGATTAATGTGTCAGAATTTTACCGAAACTATCAGCGCTGGGAAGTACTTGATCAAAAAATCCTGCCGCTGCTTTCGAAAAATGGCGGCACCTTAAAGATTTGGAGTGCAGCATGTTCGACAGGAGAGGAGCCATATACACTCTCCATGCTGCTGTCAAGCCATCCTCTTGTGAAAGACTTCCAAATTATTGCAACTGATATTGATGATAAAGTTCTGCAGTCAGCTCAAAAAGGCAGATATCATGAACGCTCTCTGCAAGAGGTGCCAGATCATATCAAGCAAAAATATTTCACAAAAGAAGATTCTTCATTTTACACTGTGAAGGATGAGGTTCGAAAGCATATTCAATTTAAGAAGCACAACCTTTTAGCAGATCCATATGAAAAACAGCTTGACCTCATCGTCTGCCGAAATGTACTGATTTACTTTACTGAAGAGGCAAAAGAAGAAATTTACTTAAAAATGAGCAGCAGTTTAAAACAAAATGGCGTATTATTTGTTGGTTCTACAGAGCAAATTTTTCATCCAGAAAAGTTTGGACTGACATCTGCTGATACTTTCTTTTATCAAAAGAAGGGTATGTAGCTGACTTTTTAGTAGCAAGTGTGTTATTATATTTTTACTTAAAAGCGTTAATGCGATGAAGGGAGATTGAGTCATGAGGTACTTAACAGCAGGTGAATCACATGGTCCACAACTGACCACAATTATTGAAGGAGTTCCAGCGGGACTTTACATAGAGCAGGATGACATCAATTATGAATTGGCTAGAAGACAAAAAGGTCATGGCCGCGGAAGAAGAATGCAGATTGAAAAAGACCAGGCGAAAGTGTTAAGTGGTGTTCGCCACGGGAGAACATTAGGTTCCCCAATCGCACTTGTTGTTGAAAACAACGACTGGAAGCATTGGACAAAGGTGATGGGGGCAGAGCCGATCACGGAAGAAGAAGAAAGTGAAATGAAGCGTCAAATCTCCCGTCCAAGACCAGGACATGCGGATTTAAATGGGGCGATCAAATATGGACACCGTGATATGAGAAACGTATTAGAGCGCTCATCAGCACGCGAGACAACGGTTCGCGTAGCAGCAGGCGCAGTTGCCAAACAAATCTTGGCGCATCTAGGGATTAAAGTAGCTGGCCACGTTCTTGAAATTGGCGGAGTGAAAGCAGCTCATACAGCATATGAATCTATTGAAGATTTGCAGAAGGTAACAGAAGAATCCCCTGTTCGCTGCTATGACAGTGAAGCAGGTCAGAAAATGATGGATGCAATTGATGAAGCGAAGAAAAACGGCGATTCAATTGGCGGAATTGTTGAAGTCATCGTTGAAGGGATGCCGGTTGGGGTTGGCAGCTATGTTCATTACGACCGTAAATTGGACAGCAAGCTTGCTGGCGCTGTACTTAGTATCAACGCTTTTAAAGGGGTTGAATTCGGTATTGGCTTCGAGGCAGCCTCTAAAAATGGCAGTGAGGTCCATGATGAAATCATCTGGGATGAAGAAAAGGGCTATACGAGAAAAACAAATCGCCTAGGTGGTCTTGAAGGCGGAATGTCAACGGGTATGCCAATTGTCGTAAGAGGGGTTATGAAACCAATCCCAACGCTTTATAAGCCGCTTCAAAGCGTTGACATTGAAACAAAAGAACCTTTCTCTGCAAGTATTGAACGATCTGACAGCTGTGCTGTTCCTGCTGCAAGTGTTGTTGCAGAAGCAGTCGTTGCATGGGAAATTGCCAATGCAGTTGTGGAGCAGTTTGGCCTTGACCAAATCGACCGCATTAAAGAAAATGTTGAGAAAATGCGCCAGCTTCAGAGGGAATTTTAATGAAAACACTGGAAGTTAAGACGTCTTCAGCCACTTATCCTGTATTTATCGGGGATGGGATTAAACGCAATATCGTCGACTTGATAACTTCCACTGGGCATTCCTATACGAAGCTCTTAATCGTCACAGATGCAGCTGTTGATGCCATTTATGGTGATGAGATGGTTCGCTTACTTCAGCAGAAGTGGCCAGTGAACAAAGTGGTTGTGCCGAGCGGAGAGCAGTCGAAATCCTTTGCCGAATTTGAGCATATTCATACGAAAGCCATTCAATTTCAGCTTGATCGTTCCTCCTGCATCATTGCGCTGGGAGGCGGCGTGATTGGAGATTTGGCTGGCTTTGCTGCTGCCACTTATATGAGAGGCATTGATTTTATCCAAGTGCCGACGACGCTGCTGGCACATGATAGTGCAGTTGGCGGGAAAACAGGGATCAACCATCCGCTCGGTAAAAATTTAATCGGTGCGTTTCATCAGCCGAAAGCTGTGATCTATGATACTAGTATGCTTGAGACACTATCTCAAATTGAACGAAGATCAGGTTTTGCAGAAGTCATCAAACATGCACTGATTTCAAGTGAAGAATTTTTATCAGAACTCATGTCCATTCGTTCTTTGACGGATTTATCAAAAAGCGAGCTGGCACATATGCTGTATCAAGGCATTCAAGTCAAAGCGTCAATCGTTCAAGAAGATGAAAAAGAACAAGGTGTGCGTGCATTTTTGAATTTAGGCCATACACTGGGGCATGCCATTGAAGCAGAGTATGGATATGGCGCCATCACGCACGGAGATGCCATTGCAATCGGCATGCAGTTTGCGCTGTATGTGAGCGAAAAGCAGCTGGGGCTCAGCCTTAATCGTTTGGAACTAAAAGAGTGGATGAAAAAGCTTGGATTCCCTGTACAAGTCACACAAGATATTTCCACGAAAACTTTTGTTGACCGGATGATTGGAGATAAAAAGGCAAGAGGCGGCAGTGTTCAATTTGTTTTATTAAAACAGGTTGGAGACGTCACCTTGCAGTCTTTCACAAAAGATGAGCTGCACTACTGGCTCGAAGAATGGAAACGGGAGGAGGGATGTCTATGATGTTTCGCGGGATACGTGGGGCTACAACTGTGATAGAAGATACAGAAACAGAAGTGTTAAACAAAACGAAACAGCTGTTAGAAGCGATCATTTCAAGAAACCAAGTAGATCCAGAACGTGTCGTGCAGATCTTGATTTCAGCTACACAAGATATTCACTCCGTTTTTCCGGCAAAAGCACTTCGTCAGTTTGAAGGATGGACATATGTACCGGTTACTTGCATGCAGGAACTGGACATTGATGGCGGTTTAAAGCAATGTATTCGTGTCTTAATGACTGTCCAGACAGATACAAAGCAGGAAGACATACAGCATGTATACTTGGAAGAAGCTGTGACGCTTCGCCCTGATTTACAGTTGACAAAAAACAAGGAATTATAATACGATATGAACAGCCGAAGTTTACACACAGGTGTAAACGGCATTGCAAGCTTAGAGAAGATGAGAATGAGACTAGGGTAGTTGAGATGAGTAGAGTTGAGCAGAGATACGATACTTCTATTTAATCATACTGCCTAAAAGAGCAACCCTCTTTTAGGCTTATTTCGTATACTCATACAAACCCTCTATATGTCCCCTCATTCTCCTTAATCCCATTTAAGGAGTGTGCTTATGAATTCCCAATCAAACCTGACTCAATTTTTAAAGGACAGTGAGTCCTACAAAACGATCCCAATTGTTGAAACCATTACAGTCGATACGCTCTCACCGATTCAAATTGTTGAAAAACTCAAACAAGATATTGTGTATTTGCTAGAAAGCAAAGATGAGTCTTCCAGCTGGTCGAGATATTCCTTCATTGGATTGCACCCATTTTTAACCTTACATGATGACCAAAACAAATACGTTGCACGTGACGCTGCGGGGCAGGAAGTCGTGCAAAAGCAAGAGCTGAAAGAACTGCTGGATTGGATGAAAGAGCAATATCAAATCAAAACGCCAGATATTGATATCCCATTTACAGGCGGGGCTGTTGGGTACTTAAGCTACGATCTGATCCCAAACATTGAACCTTCTGTCAGACCTCACCGCAGCGCATCGACGACAGAAAATTGCACATTATTTGTCTGTCAAACGATGATTGCCTTTGATCATGAAACAAATCATGTTCATTTTATCCAATACACTCAGCTGGCCGGACATGAAACAGAAGACGAAAAAATTCGAGCTTACAAAGAAAATCAAAAACAGCTTGAACAGATGATTCACAAGCTCCATTCAAAGGTTGATATGAAAGAACTGATTTTATCAGGGAATATGAATGAGCCGCCATCCTTTGAACATGTAACGTCAACCTATGAAAAAGCGCAATTTTTAAAGGATGTTGAAAAAATCAAAGAATACATTCGAGCGGGTGACATTTTCCAAGGCGTACTCTCGCAGCGCTTTGATATCCCTGTATCAGTGAGTTCATTTGAGTTATACCGCGTGCTTCGCATTGTGAATCCATCTCCTTACATGTATTTTATGAAATTAAAAGATCGTGATTTAGTCGGCAGCTCGCCAGAACGATTAATCCATGCCAAAAATGGGCATTTAGAAATTCATCCTATTGCTGGCACAAGAAAACGAGGAACAACAAGAGAAGAGGATGCTGAACTAGCAAGAGAGCTGCTTGAAGATGAAAAGGAAAAAGCCGAGCATTACATGTTAGTGGATCTTGCCAGAAATGATGTAGGCCGTGTGGCAGAATACGGCAGTGTGTCCGTACCAACCTTTACAAAAGTAGTGAACTTCTCTCATGTCATGCACATCATCTCCATTGTGACAGGAAAGCTAAAGCGGGATACACATCCAGTTGATGCGCTCATGTCCGCATTCCCAGCAGGCACATTAACAGGTGCCCCGAAAATAAGAGCGATGCAATTATTAAATGAAATGGAGCCTGAGCCAAGGGAAACGTATGGCGGCTGTATTGCTTATATTGGATTCGACGGCAATATCGACTCCTGTATTACGATTCGTACGATGAGCGTCAAAAATCAGACCGCTTCTATACAAGCAGGCGCCGGCATTGTGGCTGATTCTGTCCCGGAAAATGAATGGGAAGAGACTTGTAACAAGGCAGGAGCACTTCTGAAAGCCATTCAGCTTGCGGAACATATTTTCTCAGAAAAGGAGAGTGTGCAGGATGAATCACCGACTATCAGCTCTTGTTAATGGAGGCTTTCTATCAGAAAATGAAGCAAATAAACTCATGCATGATATGATGAGCGGCTTTTTAACAGATGCTGAAGTCGCTGCAAGTCTCTCGATTTTAGCGCATAGAGGAGAAACCGCTGAAGAAATGACGGGTTTTGTGAAAGCCATGAGGCAAAATGCAGCACCAATGGAACGAGCGCTTGATGTTGTAGATACTTGCGGCACAGGAGGCGATGGACTCTCCACCTTTAATATATCAACTGCCGCTGCCATTGTCGCTTCCGCTGCTGGAGCCAAAATCGCCAAACATGGAAATCGATCAGTTTCTTCTAAAAGCGGGAGTGCCGATGTACTAGAGTGTCTTGGGATTCATATTCAATCCACACCAGAAGAAACAAGAAGACAAATACAAGAGAAAAACATGGGCTTTTTATTTGCACCATTGTATCATTCATCTATGAAACAAGTAGCCGCAGTCCGCAAGCAGCTCGGCTTCCGGACGGTATTTAATCTCTTAGGACCGCTTTGCCACCCAATGCAAGCCAAAAAGCAAATCATCGGTGTCTACTCAAAGGAAAAGGCAAAATTAATGGCAAAAGCCCTTGCACCGTTAGAGCCAGAACATGTGCTGTTTGTTTGCGGAGAAGATGGACTGGATGAATTAACGATTACAGCAAATTCATATGTGATTGAACTCAAAAAAGATGTCATGACAGAATATACACTCAATCCAGAAGACTTTGGGCTGCAAAAAGGATACTTATCAGATATTCAGGTCCAATCACCGGAAGAGAGTGCTAAATTGATTCAGAATATATTGAATCATCAAACAGGAGGGGCACCGCTTCATATTACAGCCCTGAATGCTGGAGCCGCTTTATATGTCGCAGGGAAGTCAGAAAGCCTCATGGCCGGAACATTAAAAGCGATTGAAACGATTAAAAACGGCGCAGCCAAAGAACAATTGGCTCGTTTAAAACAAAAAACGAGAGAGGAAGAGATTTATGCTTAATCAAATCATTGCCCGCAAAAAAGAACATATCCAAACATTGCAGTTACCAGTAGATGGACACTTTGAAAGACGATCATTTAAAGAAGCACTCATGAATCCTCATCGCTCAATTGGTCTAATTGCGGAGGTGAAAAAAGCGTCTCCTTCCAAAGGAATCATTCAACCGAATTTTGATCCTTTACAAACAGCAAAAGCTTACGAAAAATCAAACGCTGATTGCTTATCTGTTTTAACGGATGAACCGTTCTTTCAAGGGAAAAACGAATACTTATCCCTCATTAAAAAACACGTAGATCGTCCAATTTTAAGAAAAGATTTCATCATTGACTCCATACAGGTAGAAGAGTCAAGACGTATAGGGGCAGATGCCATTTTATTAATTGGAGAAGTACTTGAGCCGCAAAAGCTGCAAGAGCTCTATGCTGAAGCGAAAGAGAAAGGCCTTGATGTCCTTGTCGAAGTACATGCAGCAGATACACTGGAAAATATTTTAAAGTTGTTCACTCCTGAAATCATTGGAGTGAACAACCGGAATTTAAATACATTTACAACAACAGTTGAACAAACAAAAGAGATCGCACCCCTCGTTCCAAACGATGTCTTACTAGTGAGTGAGAGCGGTATTCAAACATTTGATGATCTGACCTTTGTGAAGAAACATGGAGCGGGTGCAGTTCTTGTAGGAGAATCATTAATGAGAGAACAATCACAAGAAAAAGCCGTTCAAACATTGTTTGGAGAATGAACAGGATGAAGCCTTATGTAAAATATTGCGGGGCAGTATCACAAGATGATGTGGAATGTATTGCGCAATCTCACGCAGATGCCATTGGATTTATTTTTGCTCCAAGTAAAAGACAAGTCCAGCCAGATCAAGTGAAACAATGGCTCATCCAAACAAAGTGTGAGAAGAAAATTGCCGGTGTATTTGTAAATGAAAAGATCGAAAAAGTGTGTGAGATCACAAAACATATACCTTTAGATATCGTACAGCTTCATGGAGATGAAACGCAGGATGACGCTAAAGAAATCAAACAACAAACAGGGGCTGTCGTTTGGAAAGTGTTCCACCACGAATCCAATATCACAAACACGCTTGAAAAAATGACGGCATTTGCGCCTGTTGTCGATGGCTTTCTCATTGATGCGAAAGTAAAAGGGATGAGAGGCGGCTCTGGAACAGCTTTTGCTTGGGAGGCGGTGCCTGCATACGTTAAGCATGCAAAACGGCTGGAGAAAACTTGCATAATTGCAGGCGGTATCACACCAGAAACGATAGCAGAGCTCCTTGCCTATGGTCCAGAAGCGATCGATCTTTCAAGCGGAATAGAAGAAAACGGAAAGAAAAGCAGTGCTAAGATAGAAGCGCTCAAAGAAAGGATGTTAAATGATGTACGCATATCCAAATGAGATTGGCAGATACGGAGAATTCGGAGGGAAATTTGTCCCGGAAACGCTCATGCAGCCACTAGCAGAAATCGAGCAGGCATTTCGTGAATTAAAAGAAGACCCTGCTTTTCAAGCAGAATATGTATCACTACTTCGAAACTATTCAGGCAGACCAACTGCGCTTACATATGCTGACCAATTATCAGCATACCTCGGCGGCGCAAAAATCTATTTAAAAAGAGAAGATTTAAACCACACGGGTGCTCATAAAATTAACAATGCGCTTGGTCAGGCCCTGCTTGCGAAAAAAATGGGGAAATCAAACATCATCGCGGAAACAGGCGCGGGCCAGCACGGAGTAGCTGCTGCAACGGTGGCCGCAAAGTTCGGGTTATCCTGCACGGTATTTATGGGAAAAGAAGATGTGGAAAGACAATCACTCAATGTCTTTCGAATGAAACTGCTTGGCGCTGAAGTTATACCTGTCACAAGCGGGAATGGCACACTAAAAGATGCAACCAACGAAGCTATCCGCTATTGGGTTCAGCACTGCAGTGATCATTTTTACATGATTGGCTCCGTTGTAGGCCCTCATCCGTATCCTCAAATCGTCAGCGAGTTCCAGCGGATGATTGGTGATGAAGCAAAAGAGCAGCTGCTTGAAAAAGAAGGAAGGCTTCCTCATAAAGTCATTGCCTGTGTTGGCGGCGGAAGTAATGCCATTGGAATGTACCGGGCATTTTTAGATGAAGAGGTAGATATCATTGGTGTAGAGGCAGCTGGAAAAGGAATCGATACGCCGCTCCATGCTGCAACCATCACGAAAGGAACCAAAGGTGTGATTCATGGGTCTTTGACATATTTAATCCAAGACGAATTTGGCCAAATTATTGAGCCATATTCTATTTCCGCTGGTTTAGATTATCCAGGAATTGGACCAGAGCACGCATATTTACATGCGAGCGGGCGGGTTCAATATGTGAGTGCAACAGATCAAGAAGCACTAGATGCCCTAAAACTGCTGACTGAAAAAGAAGGAATACTTCCAGCAATTGAATCTGCACATGCGTTAGCCAAGGCGTTTGAGGTAAGCAAGACGATGAATGAAGATGAAATCATTCTTGTCTGCCTGTCAGGAAGAGGCGATAAGGATGTGCATACATTAATGAACGTGCTCGAAAGTGAGGGGAAAACAAAATGATTAGATTTCAATTAGAGCAAGGCGAAAAATTATTTATCCCATTTATCACAGCTGGAGATCCGTCAGAAGACATCACGATTGATTTAGCTATCTCCCTTCAAGCAGCCGGTGCACATGCGATTGAACTCGGTGTTCCTTATTCCGATCCACTAGCAGACGGTCCTGTCATTCAAAGAGCCTCCAAAAGAGCTCTAAATCATGGCATGAATATCGTAAAAGCGATAGAATTAGCAGGGAAGATGAAAAAAAACGGTGTAAAAATTCCTGTAATTCTATTTACGTATTATAATCCTGTGTTACAATTAGACACAGAATACTTTTTCGCTTTACTGCGCAAAAATCATATTTCGGGACTCTTAACACCCGACTTGCCGTTTGAAGAGAGCAGCGAGCTGCAAAAGAACTGTCAAACACATGACATTTCATATATTTCACTCGTTGCACCAACAAGCAAGGAACGATTAGTAAACATTGTAGAGCAGGCAGAAGGTTTTGTGTATTGTGTTTCATCTCTTGGTGTAACAGGTGTCAGACAATCCTTTGACGCGTCAATTACAGATTTTATTCAACAAGTGAAACAGCTGAGTCACATACCGGTTGCCGTCGGTTTTGGCATCTCAACAAGAGAGCAGGTAGACTCAATGAATAAACTGAGTGACGGTGTTGTTGTCGGAAGTGCACTTGTGAAAAAAATTGAAGAGCTTCAAGAACAATTGCTGGCAAGTGATACACGTCAAGAGGCTTTAAGAGAATTTGAAACATATGCAAAAACATTTAGTCCCCTCTATTCATTCAAATGAGGTGAAACATTTTGCAAATCAAAGATCAATTAAAACAGCTAAAACCGTATCAACCTGGGAAACCAATTGAAGAGGTCAAAAAAGAATATCAATTAGACAAAATTGTGAAATTGGCTTCAAATGAAAACCCTTTTGGATGTTCTGTACATGCAAGAGAGGCAATACAAGCTGAGCTCGAACATCTAGCGATTTATCCGGATGGATACAGCGCAAGTTTAAGAACGGAGCTTGCTGAGTTTCTTCAAGTAAGTGAAAAACAATTAATTTTCGGGAACGGCTCAGATGAACTTGTGCAAATTATTGCGAGAGCATTCCTTGACCAACATACAAATACCGTCATCCCATCTCCATCTTTTCCGCAATACCGTCACAATGCAGTGATTGAACATGCTGAAATTCGAGAAGTGCCTCTTTTAGAAGGAGGAGCTCACGATCTGAAGGGCATGCTGGATGCGATCGATGAAAATACGAAGGTTGTCTGGGTATGTAATCCAAATAACCCGACAGGAAATCATTTGTCAGAATCTGAGATTGTGGCGTTTTTAGACGAAGTGCCAGCTCACGTGCTTGTTGTACTAGATGAAGCGTATTTTGAGTACGTTCGTGCGGAAGATTTTCCAAACAGTTTATCTTTATTACACAATTATCAAAATGTCATTGTACTTCGAACGTTTTCTAAAGCATATGGACTTGCAGCGCTTCGAGTAGGCTACGGAATTGCATCAGAAGAGCTGATTACTGCCATTGAACCAGCGAGAGAGCCGTTTAATACCAGCCGTATCGCTCAGGCAGCTGCTCGTGCAGCGATCAAAGATCAAGATTTCATACAATCATGCAGACAGAAAAACGAAGCAGGTCTCAAGCAATATCAAGATTTTGCTGACCGTTTTGGACTATATATCTATCCATCTCAAACAAACTTTGTGCTGATTGATTTTAAAAGAGATGCAGATGAATTGTTCAATGCATTATTGAAAAAAGGTTACATTGTTCGTTCCGGTAAAGCACTTGGTTTTCCGACTTCTTTACGTATTACCGTCGGAACAAAAGAGCAAAATGAAGACATTCTAAGCACACTTGCCGATTTACTGCAAGGCATTCGTGCGTAGCATAACCATAAAGTCATATCCTAAGGCAGGATATGGCTTTCATTGTACCAACCTCAATACATATAAGCTGTTGAAATAGGTTGTTTAATTTTCGCGAAAAATCAGGTGATGAATATGAATGATGCAAACGAAACAATATTAATCGCTGGACTCGGTTTAATTGGGGGATCCATTGCACTCTCGATTAAAAAAGAGTATCCTCATAAAAAAATTGTAGGATTTGATGTTTCCAAAGAGCAAATGGTTGCTGCAACGAAGCTGGGAATTATTGATGCAACAGCTGATTCGTTTTTGGCTGGTTTAGAAGAATCTTCGACCATTATTTTGGCAACACCTGTCCAGCAAACAGTAAAGATGCTTAGTGATATTGCAGACTCTGGAATTGAAAGAGAGCTCATAATCACTGATGTCGGCAGCACAAAGCAAAAGGTCGTCCATTTTGCTGAAAAAGCGCTGCCTGAGCATTACCAATTTATTGGTGGACATCCAATGGCAGGCTCTCATAAGTCAGGTGTTATTGCAGCAAAAGACTTTTTATTTGAAAATGCGTTCTACATTTTAACGCCTGCAAAGGAAACAAACCGCCAAGCTGTTGATCAGTTGATGGATTTGTTAAAGGGGACAAATGCTCATTTCATCGAGATGACACCAGAAGAACATGATGCTGTGACAAGTGTAATTAGCCATTTTCCTCATATTGTTGCAGCCAGCCTTGTGCATCAAGCACATCATTTTGAAGAACAATTCCCACTTGTTAAACGGTTTGCTGCTGGAGGCTTTCGTGATATCACACGGATTGCTTCAAGCAATCCTGCAATGTGGCGGGATATCCTGCTGCACAATAAACACAAGATTTTAGACCGATTCCATGAATGGAAAAAAGAGATTAACCGCATTGAAACCTTCGTAGAGCAAGAAGATGCTGAAGGATTGTTCTCTTATTTTCAAGATGCAAAGGAATATCGTGATGGACTGCCTCTAAGGAAAAAAGGAGCCATTCCTGCCTTTTATGATCTGTATGTCGATGTTCCGGATCACCCTGGGGTCATATCGGAGATTACAGGGCATCTAGCAAGTGAAAACATTAGTATTACAAATATCCGTATTATTGAGACGCGGGAAGACATTAATGGGATTTTACGCATTAGTTTTCAAACAGATGACGACCGCAAGCGTGCAGAAATCTGTATAAAAAATAGAGCGAATTACGATACATTTTATGCTGACTGAGGTGACAAACATGAAAATTCATAAAAATGCTCCTATGAATGGAGAAATTCATATCCCAGGTGATAAATCTATTTCACATAGATCAGTGATGTTTGGTGCAATTGCTGAAGGTACCACAGTAGTGAAAAACTTTCTTCCTGGAGCTGACTGTTTAAGTACGATTGATTGCTTTAGAAAGATGGGCGTTGAAATTGAACAAAAAGGGACAGATGTTGTCATTCATGGTAAAGGACTGAAAGAGCTCAAGGAGCCGTCTGACATTCTCGATGTTGGTAATTCTGGTACAACCATTCGATTAATGATGGGAATATTAGCTGGTTGTGAGTTTCACAGTACACTAATTGGTGATGAGAGTATTGCCAAAAGACCCATGAAACGTGTGACGGGTCCCCTTAAACAACTAGGAGCCAAAATAGACGGCAGAGCAAATGGCGAGTATACACCACTGTCTATTCGTGGCGGTCATTTAAAAGGCATCTCTTATGAGTCCCCGGTGGCAAGTGCACAAATAAAGTCGGCTGTCCTTTTAGCTGGGCTGCAAGCAGAGGGTACAACAACATTAACTGAACCACATAAGTCAAGAGATCATACAGAAAGAATGCTCTCTATGTTTGGTGTAAAACTAGATGAAGATGAACAAAGTGTATCCATTGAAGGCGGCCAGACATTAACAGCAACAGATATATTTGTTCCTGGAGACATCTCTTCAGCTGCATTTTTCCTTGTAGCTGGATCAATCGTTTCTAACAGCCGGATTGTCTTAAAAAATGTCGGGCTAAACAAAACAAGAACAGGTATTATTGATGTGCTGAAACTTATGGGTGCAAATCTTGAAATCAATGAAGTAGATGCCAAAGGCGGAGAACCGTATGGTGATTTAACGATTTCTACTTCATCATTAAAAGGGATTGAAATTTCTGGTGACATGATTTCAAGACTCATCGATGAAATTCCGATTATTGCGCTTCTTGCGACCCAAGCAGAAGGAACAACGATCATTAAAGATGCTGCTGAGTTAAAAGTTAAAGAAACCAATCGAATTGATACAGTCGTATCAGAACTTAAAAAACTCGGTGCTGATATTGAAGCAACAGATGATGGTATGAAGATTCATGGTAAAACTACGCTTCAAGGCGGCGCAGTCGTCTCAAGCTACGGAGATCACCGTATCGGTATGATGCTGGGAATTGCCGCATGTGTGACAAATCAAGCCATTGAGATTGAAGATACAGATGCTGTTCGTGTCTCATACCCGAATTTCTTTGAACACATTGAATATTTAACGAAAACAGTCTGAGGAGGTCCTCAGGCTTTTTCTTTCCTTTTGCATATTTGTCAGAAATATAGCATAGCTTGTCTCAAGGTGAAACCTTGAAAAAAAACATTTTGTCCGATAAAAATAGTGTCTGCAGTTTACAAATCATCAGTTTCGTATAGGATGAAATGAAAAACAGTCTTTAAAACACAAAAATGGGTTCATTTTAAAAGAGCAACATATTTGCTGGATGTGTACCTGTCGATTATGATATGAAGTAACAATAGTTTAGGTTTTTGGAAACAGAAAGGAACGGTTTGATTTGAATAGTTCATTACAAGAAGCCATAAAATTAGTTGAGGCGGGTGAGACTGAAAAAGGACTCCAAACACTTGCTCAAGCAGAGAAGCATTTGCATGATGAAGAAAAGGCGCAAGCGGCTCAATTATATTATGATTGGGGAGATATCGATAAAGCACGGAATCTCATCAGTGATTTACATGATTTATATCCAGAGGAAACAGGTTTAACGTGTTTTTATGCAGAGCTGTTGATTGACTCTGATGAAGAAGAGAAGGCAATTTCAGTATTAGAAACGATTCCTGAAGATGATGATGCGTACCCAGAGAGTTTATTGTTAATGGCAGATTTGTATCAAATGCAAGGACTATTTGAAGTCAGTGAACAAAAGCTTTTAAAAGCGAAAGAACTACTTCCGAATGAAGCCATCATCGATTTTGCATTAGGTGAGTTGTATTTTTCTCAAGGCCTTTCAAAGAAAGCGGCTGATTATTTCTACAAAGTGGCAGATCAACAGCATGAGGTTGGCGGTGTCAATGTGTATCAGCGGCTCGCTGAATCGCTCAGCACAGCTGGAGAATTTGAGGATGCACTTGAATGGTACGAAAAGGCAGTAAAAGATCAAGCAGACCCGAATACTCTTTTTGGCTACGGATTTACAGCAATGAGGGCTGGCAGAACGAAAACAGCCATTCAGCAGCTTACAGAACTGAAAGATATTGATCCGTCCTATTCGTCACTATATATGCCTTTAGCGAAAAGTTATGAGGAAGAAGGACTATATCACGAGGCTTTAGAAGTAGTAAAAGAGGGTATTAAAGTTGATGAGTATAACAAAGAATTATATTTATATGGTGCCAAGATTGATTTGAAAAATGGGGATTCAGAAGATGCGAAAAAACTGCTTCAAGAAGCACTTGCTCTCGATCCGGGTTATATTGAAGCAGTTCAAACATTGCTGGCGATCTATTTAAATGAAGAGCTGTTTGATGAAATTCTGGATGTTATTAAAGAGGTTAAAAGCTTTGGGGAAGATGATCCAAAATGGAATTGGTATGCTGCATCTGCTTCTGTCGGGCGAGAAGAATACAAAGAAGCTGCCGAGTATTTCAAGCTTGCCCTGCCTGATTTTGATGAGGAGCGTGACTTTTTATATGAATACGCTTCGTTCCTTTTAGAAGAGGGCAGACAAAAAGAAGCATTGCCGTTATTACGCAAAGTTCTAGAGAAAGATGGTACGAATGAAGAAATTGAAGAAACCATTTTAAGAATTGAAGACGAAATTTCCTTATAGTTTGCAGGAATGAAGAACTGGTTTGTTGAATAATTCATGTATAGCAATTTAATTTACGATAGAGGAGGGAATAACATGCAGACCCCTGTTTCTGTCAATGAAAAAAAGGAATTTATCCGGTGGTTCTTAAACCATTATCAGCTAAAGCGAAGAGAATGTGTTTGGATATTAAATTATTTAATGAGTCACGACTCTTTGATGGAAAAGGTTCATTTTGTAGAGCAAGCAGAATTTTGCCCAAGGGGAATCATCATGTCAACACACTGTGTGGATGAAGTTCCCTTTAGATTTTATAAAGAAAACATCATGACGACAGATGCTGAAAAGTCATTTCATGATATTCGTTTGAATAAACAGCAGGATTTGTTTATTCAATTGAATTTCCGTTCTGCTTATCGTTCGCCGGAATATGCAGCTGTTCTTGAAACAAATCCTCATATTCCAAAGGATCTTTATGAGAACGAAAAAGATAAGGATCTTGCTGAGAAAGTGCTTGAGCACTCAATCGCAACTTTCCAAAAAGAACGGCTCATGAAAGAGATAGATGAAGCACTTGACCGTCATGATCAAGAAACATTTAATAAGCTGGCAAAAGAATTAAGCCTATTGTCATAAACTGAACGAATAAGCCTTGCCCTATACAGGCAGGGCTTATGTCATGAAAGAGGGGAATTTGATGAGGTTTCAATCAGAGGATGCGGATCGCTTTTTGCAATCTAAAGCTTACATTGATACCGCTATCATTCCATTAGTTGGGATTGATGCGGATCAAATGAAACAAACCGTGTCTTTAGGAGAGTTTACTATTCTTGTAGCAGATGAACTTGAAAGACAGTTAAAAGGGCGGGTTTTTCTTTTTCCGCCACATACATATTTGGAAGTGAGTGACCGGAAACCAGAAGACATACTCACAATGAAGCAGTCGCTCAAAGATCATTTTCAGCATGTCATATTGATCACATCTGATCACAAGTGGAAAGAGCATGGTGAGATCAGTGAATCGCTATTTTTGCTCAAGCCGGTTCCGCTGGAGCATTTGAAGGTTGAATTAAAGCAAAAAGTCATTCAAGACAGTGTAGAACAAATTTTGAACTTTTTGTTACAAAAATGGAACCCTTCATAAAAACCCTTACATTTGCATTGTACATAGCTTTTTAGGATGTTGACCTTGTGAATAGATTGATATATTATGAGGGTGTCCTAGTTTTATGAAATTTTTTCTAATTCAGTTATAAAGTAGCTGACGACCTGAGGGGGGGAGAAAAAAATGAGCGAGAAGAGACATGGAGTGTCCAGGCGTCAATTTTTGAATTACACGTTGACCGGCGTGGGGGGATTTATGGCCGCTGGAATGCTCATGCCTATGGTTCGCTTTGCGCTTGACCCTGTGCTAAAAGGAACAGAGGATCAGGATATGGTTCAAGTTGTCAGTGTAGATGAATTGACAAAGGAACCGAAGCGCTTTGACTTTAAAATTGATCAAGTAGATGCATGGTACGAGTCAAAGGAATCTAGGTCAGCATGGGTGTACAAAGAAGGGGATGAAATTGTCGCTTTATCGCCAATTTGTAAACATTTAGGATGTACAGTGAACTGGAACAGTGATCCGAAAAATCCAAACAAATTTTTCTGCCCGTGCCATTATGGGCTGTACGACAAGGATGGTACAAACGTACCCGGAACTCCACCGCTTGCACCGCTTGACCATTATAAGCAGCAAGTGAAGGACGGATACCTCTATCTTGGAAAAGCTGTGCCGAAAGGGGAAGGGTAACGATGCTTAACAAGATTTACGATTGGGTAGATGAGCGGCTGGACATTACACCGATATGGAGAGATATTGCGGATCATGAGGTGCCAGAGCACGTCAACCCAGCACATCATTTCTCCGCTTTTGTGTATTGTTTTGGCGGTTTAACGTTTTTTGTGACAGTCATTCAAGTCCTTTCGGGCATGTTTTTAACGATGTATTACGTGCCGGATATTAAAAATGCCTGGGAATCTGTCTATTATTTGCAAAATGAAGTGGCATTTGGACAGATTGTCAGAGGGATGCACCACTGGGGTGCGAGTTTAGTCATTGTGATGATGTTTTTACATACGCTAAGGGTCTTTTTCCAAGGGGCGTATAAAAAGCCTAGAGAGCTGAACTGGATTGTTGGTGTGCTCATTTTCTTTGTGATGCTTGGACTTGGTTTTACAGGTTATCTTTTACCATGGGATATGAAGGCGCTGTTTGCGACGAAGGTTGGTCTTCAAATAGCAGAAGCAACACCTTTCATTGGTAAAGAGATCAAAACGCTGCTTGCAGGTCATCCTGACATTGTAGGGGCACAAACGCTGACGAGATTTTTCGCTATCCATGTCTTTTTCTTGCCAGCGGCATTATTTGGGCTGATGGCTGCCCACTTTATTATGATTCGTAAGCAAGGAATTTCTGGACCGCTATAAAATGCTGCGTTTGATGAATGTTCAATGAGGAGGGGATGACTTTGCATAGGGGAAAAGGGATGAAGTTTGTCGGAGATTCCAGAATACCGGCAGAAAGAAAACCTAACATACCTAAAGACTATTCCGAATATCCGGGAAAAACAGAAGCCTTTTGGCCGAACTTTCTTTTAAAGGAATGGCTTGTAGGTGCCGTTTTTTTAATTGGATTTCTTGTCCTAACTGTTGTTCATGCGCCTCCGCTTGAGCGGATGGCTGATCCAACAGATACTGGCTATATTCCGCTGCCAGACTGGTATTTCCTATTTTTGTACCAGTTATTAAAATATGAATTTGCTGCAGGAAACTTCACTGTCGTCGGCGCGATGATTATGCCTGGAATTGCGTTTGGTGCACTTTTGCTCGCACCATTTCTTGATTCAGGTCCAGAACGCAGACCGTATAGAAGACCAATTGCAGTCGGGATGATGATTCTTGCAGTCGGCGCAGCAACGTATTTAACGTGGGAGTCTGTTGCAACTCATGATTGGGAAGCAGCGGCAAAACAAGGTGAGATTAAGAAAGAAGCAGAGATTGATACTTCAGCTGAAGAGTATAAAATTTATCAAGAGCAGACATGTATCTCCTGCCATGGGGATAACATGCAGGGCGGAGCAGCCGGACCGTCACTCGTTGACAACGGTCTTTCGCCTGAGGAGATCGCTAAAATCGCTGTAGAAGGTAAAGGCAATATGCCGAAGGGTGTTTTTAAAGGCAGTGATGAAGAACTTGAGAAGCTCTCTAAATATTTATCTGAGGTCAAATCAAAATAATTCAGTTGTTTAAATGCAAGTACAAGGATATACTCAAAAGAGAAAAAGCTGGCGCTGTCAGCTTTTTTCTGATTTTAACAGATCGTGAGTGAAGAGACATATGAGATGGATTCAATATTTGCTAGCGACGCGCTACATGCTTGTGCTGGTGCTTATGATCAATTTCCTTGGCACTGTGTACGGCTACTATTGGTATATTCCGCAGCTCGTAGAGACACCGGCTGTCTTTTTAGCTTTTGTACCAGACAGTCCAACGGCCAGCTTTTTCTTTTTATTTGTATTACTTGCGTTTTTGATGAAACGAAATGCTCCTTATTTTGAAGCACTTGCTCTTGTGACCTTGATTAAATATGGGTTATGGGCGGTAGGAATGAATATCTTTGTGCTTTTATCTGTTGATGATTTTCCGTGGGAAGGATACATGCTGATTGGGTCTCACTTTGCGATGGCGGTTCAGGCTGTATTGTTTGCGCCGTATTATCGTTTTCAAATGCGTCATCTCGTAGTAGCCGGCATTTGGATTTTACATAACGATGTAATTGATTATGTATTTGGTATGATGCCCCGTTATTCTATGCTGTCTGCTTATTCAAACGAGATCGGCTACGTGACGTTTTGGCTAAGTATTGCGGTTCTTCTTGTTTCGTATTATCTCGTTCTATCGAAAAAATCGGTCAAGCTGGAACTCCCTTAACAATGTTGGTCTAACCTTGTCCTTTTCTTCATACGCTGTAAGGAGAAGGGCTAGGAGGGACTTGCATGAAACGAAAGCCAATCGCGATGATTCTATTATTTTTTCTCGTATTACAGCCAGCAGTTGCTAAAGGTGAGGAAACAGCTGCTAACACGCTGCAAGAATTAACGGAACTATCAGATTCCATCTTTCAATTAACGAGACAAGCTAAATATGATGAGGCGTTACAAGTCGCATTGTATGTTGAAAAGACATTTAAAGCTGAGAATTGGCGTGGAACTTTGACGAATACGCAGATTCGGCAAATTACACTTGGCTATCAAGATATGATAAAAGGGCTGCCGCAGGAAGAATTGAATGAGCGCGAAAAACTTCGTTATGCCTCTCAATTTAGAATGCTGCTTGATGCGATCCAGTCGGATTCTGAGCCTCTTTGGGGTTCGCTGGAGAAGCCTATTATGGGGTCTTTTCCTACTTTGAAAAAAGAAGTAAAAGATCCAGAATCGACGACATTTTATGAAACTTGGAATGAGCTGGTTTCTTTATACGATATGATCTATCCAAGTTTAACCATTGATATTTCGCCTGAAAAGCTGCAGACAATTAAGCAGCACATGGAAGTGATTGAGCAAGGTGAATTTTTAAAAGCATCAAGTGGGACAAAGCTTGAACGTCTCACGAAGCTGGAAGAGGATTTATCGAGTGTGTTTGCTCACGTCGATGAAGATGAAGCTGATCCATCGCTTTTATGGGTCATCTTAACAACCGGGAGTATCATTTTATTAACGTTAACGTATGTTGGATTTCGGAAATATCGTGCTGAAAAAGAAAAGAAGCAAAAACGTCAGGCTGATTATCCTAAATCATAAAAAAAGAAGCCCAAAACTGGTGCTTCTTTTTTAATGTGGATTGAGCGGCTTTTTGTGTTCATCTAATGTAAAGCCTTCACCGAGTACATCATGCACGTCACTGACAGATACAAACGCATGAGGATCGACTGAGGTCACGACGCTTTTAAGGTGGACAAGCTCGTTTTTCGGAACGACGCAATAAAGAACGTTGCGCTCCTGTTTCGTATAGGAACCGACCCCTTTTAAGATGGTGACACCGCGCTCCATTTCATCCGTGATTTTCTTTTGAATGATGTCATCTTTTTCAGAGATAATCATGGCGCCTTTGGCAGCATAAGCGCCTTCTTGCATGAAGTCAATGACCTTCGCAGCAACAAACACTGCGACAAGTGTATACATCGCTTCTTTATAATTTAAGTAGGTCAGAGAGATGGTAATGACGCATGCGTCGAAGATGAACATCGTTCGTCCCATTGCCACCTGATAATGCTTGTTGATCAGTCTTGCAATGATGTCCACACCGCCTGTTGTACCGCCGAATTTAAAGATGATTCCGAGGCCTGTTCCGATAAATACACCTGCAAAGAGGGCGGCTAAGGCTAAATCGTGCTGGAGAGGCATATGTATTTGAAAGCGCTGGAAGATGGCAAGAAAGACAGAAAGACTCACTGTTCCTACAATTGTATAAGTAAACATCGTTCTGCCGAGCATTTTCCAGCCTATAAAAAAGATCGGAATGTTTAAGACAAGGTTTGAAATAGATGGGTCAATGTGAAATAGAAAATATAAAAGCAGTGTAATACCTGTAAATCCGCCTTCCGCCAAGTTGTTCTGCATATTAAAATGAACAAGACCGAAAGAAAAAATCGCAGATCCTATTAAAATAAATACGATATTTTTAAGACGAATTTCTTTTAGCAAGAGACCACTCCTTTTTTTGCTTAGACAGCGATAATATTATATGGTATGGGAGAGAAACAAGCAAACTGAGACTTAAACATTTGTCAAATATTTATGATTTCGCTAACATGTAAGAGATGGATAGGAGGATGAGCTTCATGACGAAAGAAAAAACGCTGCGTCACGTGCAGCAAGAAGTAGATGATTACATAGGACAATTTAAAGAAGGCTATTTCAGCCCGCTTGCCATGATGGCCCGTCTGACAGAAGAATTAGGGGAGCTGGCAAGAGAGGTTAACCATTACTATGGAGAAAAGCCGAAAAAAACAACGGAAACAGAAAAAAGCATGGAAGAAGAAATTGGCGATGTTTTGTTTGTGTTAACATGCCTCGCTAATTCACTTGATATTTCACTAGAAGAAGCACATGATCGTGTGATGCATAAATTCAATACAAGAGATAAAGACCGCTGGACGAAAAAAGAAGGGAAGTAGAGACGATGACGAACGAAACCATCAAAGTAGTAATCGCTGGAGCAAGAGGAAGAATGGGGATAGAGGCTGTGAAGCTGGCGGAAGAAACAGGCCATTTTGAGCTGGTGGCAGCACTTGATCACACGCATGAAGGAAAAAAATTATCTGATGTGATTCATACGACATCTCATGCACCGATTTATACGGATATTGATGTATGTCTTTCAGAAACAGCACCAGATGTATTAATTGATCTGACAACACCAGAAATCGGGAAAGTACATACAAAAAAAGCACTTGAACATGGCGTGCGTCCAGTCGTCGGAACAACTGGATTTTCAGAAGATGACCTAAAAGAGCTTCAGCAATTAACAGAAGAAAAGGGCATAGGCTGTATTATTGCACCAAACTTTGCTGTCGGTGCGGTCTTAATGATGAAATTTGCCAAAATGGCAGCGAATTATTTTCCTGACGTTGAAATCATTGAGCTTCACCATGATAAAAAACTAGATGCCCCAAGCGGTACGGGCTTAAAAACGGCTGAAATGATTGCAGAAGTAAGAGAAAGCAAAAAGCAGGGACATCCAGAAGAGAAAGAATTGATCGAAGGGGCACGAGGAGCTGATTATGATGGTATTCGTCTGCACAGCGTGAGACTTCCTGGCATGATTGCACATCAAGAAGTGCTGTTTGGAATGGACGGACAGACGCTCACCATTCGTCATGATTCTTATAACCGTGCATCCTTTATGTCAGGCGTGAAGCTTTCAGTAGAGCAGGTCATGCACATTGATCAGCTCGTTTATGGTTTAGAAAATATCATCGACTAATAAGGAGTGGATTCCTGATGAACATTGCTTTAATCGCTCATGATAAGAAAAAAAGTGACATGATTCAGTTTACCACTGCGTACCGTGATATTTTGGCAGATCATACACTTTACGCAACAGGGACAACAGGCTTGAGAGTGAAAGAAGCGACGGGGCTTCCCATTCATCGTTTCCAATCAGGACCACTTGGGGGAGATCAGCAGATCGGTGCTTTAATTGCTGATAATGCAATGGATCTTGTGCTCTTTTTTAGAGACCCGCTAACTGCGCAGCCGCATGAACCGGATGTATCTGCACTCATCCGGCTTTGCGATGTGTATACCATTCCATTAGCCACCAATATGGGAACTGCTGAAATTTTAGTCAGGAATTTAAATAAAGGTACGTTTGATTTTCGAGATGTAGCAAAAAACGGAGGAACAAATGAAACGACTTGATATCCTTGCATTCGGTGCCCATAGCGATGATGTAGAGATCGGAATGGGCGGAACGATTGCAAAATACGTAAAAAAAGGGGCGCGCGTCGGGATTTGCGACTTGACCCAGGCCGAATTATCTTCAAATGGAACAGTAGAGAGCCGCAAAGAAGAAGCAAAAGCCGCCGCCGCTATTTTAGGTGTCAGAGCGAGAATCCAGCTCACACTGCCAGATAGAGGGCTGTATCTAAACGACGAAGCGATGAAGGAAATTGCGGGCGTGATTCGAACTTACAAACCGAAACTGATTTTCGCTCCGTACCACCAAGATCGGCATCCAGATCATGGCCATGCGGGCTCACTTGTAGAAGAGGCCGCTTTTTCTGCAGGTATACATAAATTTGAAGATTCATACAAGCAGCCAGCGCATAAAATAAGCCAAATGTATTATTACATGATTAATGGGCACCATCGTCCAGATTTTGTGATCGATATTTCTGAGGAAATGCACCAAAAAATTGATAGCTTGCATGCGTATAAAAGCCAATTTGTTAAATCGGCAAACTCAGTAGAGACGCCTCTTGTGAACGGTTATATTGATTTTGTCAAAATGAGAGAGTCTATGTATGGAAGAGAAGTCAACAAAGCTTATGCAGAAGGGTTTATCACAAAGAAACCACTTTTGTTGGACGATGACTTACTTGGGGGGTAATTATGAAAAAACTGAAGGTCGGAATTACTTGTTATCCAAGTGTCGGCGGCTCAGGCATTATAGCAACGGAGCTTGGAAAACGTTTAGCTGAAAAAGGGCACGATGTTCATTTCATTACCTCTAGCATTCCGTTTAGGCTTAATAAAGTATATCCGAATATTTATTTTCATGAGGTGGATGTGAATCAATATGCAGTTTTTCAATATCCGCCTTATGACCTTGCGCTGGCAAGTAAATTGGCAGAAGTTGCAAAACGAGAAAAGCTTGATATTATTCATGCGCATTATGCAGTCCCGCACGCTGTCTGTGCGTTTCTAGCCAAACAAATGACTGGACACTCTGTGAAAGTCGTTACGACGCTTCATGGAACGGATATTACGGTTTTAGGCTATGATCCATCATTAAAGGAAGTGATTCGGTTCGCCATCGAATCATCGGACCGCGTAACAGCGGTGTCGCATTCATTAGCTGCGCAGACATACGATCTCATCAAACCAGATAAAAAAATTGATACGATTCATAATTTTGTTGATGAACGGGTGTATTTGCGTGAAGATCACGATTTGCTAAAGACACATTATGGTCTTTTACCGAACGAAAAGGTCATCATCCATGTATCAAACTTTCGAAAGGTGAAACGGGTGCATGATGTGATTCATGTGTTTCAAAAGATTTCTGAACAGGTGCAGGCAAAGCTGCTGCTCATTGGTGATGGTCCTGAGAAATCGGTTGTATGCGAACTCGTGAAAAAATTAGGACTGACAGACCGCGTATTGTTTTTAGGCAAGCAAGAGAAGGTTGAGGAGCTATATTCAATAAGTGATTTGAAACTGCTTCTTTCAGAGAAGGAGAGCTTTGGGCTTGTGCTTCTTGAAGCAATGGCGTGCGGTGTCCCTTGTATCGGTACGGATGTCGGTGGTATTCCAGAGGTGATTACACATGGAGAAACAGGGTTTCTTGTCCCGCTCGGCGATATAGACGGAGCAGCAAAGCACGCAGTGTCTCTGCTGAAAGACGAAGCGCTTCATGAAAAAGTGTCAGCGGCAGCTCAGTCTAGTGTTCAGGCTCATTTCTCTTCTGATAAGATTGTGAGTGAATATGAGAAGCTTTACCTAGAATTGATCGAAGGTGATGATGAAGATGAATGAACCATTCACACATGCGATCCCTATATTACATACACTGCACGAACATGGGCATCAGGCTTACTTTGTCGGCGGAGCGGTGAGAGATGTTCTATTAGGACGGGAAATCGGTGATATCGATATTGCGACAGATGCAACACCTGATAAGGTTGAGTCTTTATTTGAAAAAACAGTAGATGTCGGTAAGGAGCATGGCACTGTCATTGTGTTGCATGATGGTGTCAGCTATGAGGTCACGACGTTTCGAACGGAATCAGAATATGAAGATTTTCGCAGACCGAAAGAAGTGGCGTTTATCACGTCGCTTAAGGAAGATCTTTTAAGAAGAGATTTAACGATTAATGCGATGGCCATGGATATAAATGGGGAAATTATTGATCATGTAGGTGGTAAACAGGATATTAAGCGGAAACGAATTCAAACTGTTGGAGATCCTGCGTGCCGCTTTCAAGAAGATGCGCTTCGCATGATGAGAGCTGTCCGTTTTTTAAGCCAGCTTGGCTTTGAACTCGCTGATGAAACGGCTGAAGCTATGAAAAAGGATAAGCATCTGCTTGCCAACATATCAGTTGAGCGCAAAAAGATTGAAATGGAGAAGCTTTTAAAAGGCCGTCATTGTGAGCAGGCCATTCAAGTACTCATTTCAACCAAATTACATGAAGAATTGCCAGGTCTCAAAGAGGAGCGTCTTCATGAATCCTTTCAAGCCTTTCCATATTACTTACTGGATGGACTAGAAGAGGTATGGGGGGCTTGCATCCATTTGCTCGGCCTAGATGAAGCGGAGGCTGCGGCCTTCTTAAAAGAATGGAAGCTGTCAACCAAGCTTTTGAAAGAAGCAGTAGCCATTAGTAAATACGTTGATTGTGACTGGGATGCGGAAAACATGTTTGAAGCTGGTGAACACGTGCTCTTATCTAGTTTGAAGATCACACAGCTAAAACATGAGCGCCGCATTTTCTTTGATGAGCTGGAGGCAGCGAAGCGTTCTTATGATGCACTGCCGATTAAAAAGCTCCAAGACCTCGCTGTTTCAGGAAAAGATTTAATGGCATTTCGGCAAAAGTCGTCTGGGAAATGGATTGCAGAGGAGCTCAATTTTGTGAAAAAAGCCGTTTTGCAAAACCGTTTAGAAAACCGAAAAGAAGCCATAGAGGAGTGGCTTATAGCATGCGATCCGCAATTAGAAAACGATTAATTGAACTATTTACAGCATCCAGCCAGGATTTTGTCTCAAGTCAGCAGATTTGTGATGAACTTGGCTGCTCCCGAACAGCTGTGTGGAAGCATATGGAGGACTTGCGAAAAGAGGGGTATGAGGTAGAAGCAGTTAGAAGAAAAGGATACCGTCTGCTTCGTAAACCGGACAAAATTAGTGAGGACGAAATTCTGTTTGGTCTGGAAACAGAGAGCTTCGGCAGGCATATTTACTTTCAGAAAGAAGTCGCTTCAACTCAGCTGATTGCCCATGATCTTGTCAATGAAGGTGCGCCCCACGGCACAATCGTTGTCAGCGATCATCAGACAAACGGAAAAGGGCGTCTTCAAAGAACGTGGCATTCACCATACGGGACAGGCATTTGGATGAGTCTTATTCTCCGGCCTGAGATCCCGCTGCATAAAGCGCCGCAAATGACGATTTTGGCATCTGTAGCCATCGCAGAAGCGATTGCGCAGCAAACGGGACTCAATCCATCTATTAAATGGCCAAACGATATTTTGTTGAATGGAAAAAAGGTCGTTGGCATTCTGACTGAATTAAAAGCAGAAGCTGATCAGGTTCATGCGGTCATTATTGGGCCGGGCATTAATGTGAACCAAACAGCTGATGACTTCCCAGATGAACTAAAGGATGTCGCCACAAGTCTGCGAATGGAACTGAATGAAAAAGTGGATCGGGCTGCACTCATACAACAGATGATGTCCACTTTTGAAAAAAGGTATGACGATTACATGAAGCAAGGATTTGCGCCGATTAAACAATTATGGGAATCGTTTGCGATGACGATCGGTCAACATATTGTTGCCCGCACCGTCAATGGGCAATATACGGGGAAGGCGCTTGGCATCAATGAAGAAGGTGTGTTATTGCTTGAAACGGAGGACGGTATCCAAAAAATCTACTCCGCAGACATTGAGATCAAGTCAACTTGAGTGGAACACCCGGCACATTTTTGATATACTTCGTGTGGGCAGTATCTGCAAAGAACTGTACCTGTTAGGAAGAAAAATTCGATAAATTTCTGCCTTGATCCTAAGGGACTTGGACAGAGGGATGATTCGCCGCACATGAGAAATCAAAGCATGTGATGTGAGGCAAGCCATCTCCTCTCCAGAATGAGGAGGAACAAATGAAGACAAAGCTAGATTTTTTCAAAATGAAAGAACAAAACGAACCTATTGTGATGCTGACCGCATACGACTATCCAGCTGCAAAACAAGCGGAAAAAGCGGAAGTCGACATGATCTTAGTTGGTGATTCACTTGGGATGGTTGTACTTGGACTAGATTCCACAGTTCAAGTCACGATGGATGATATGATCCATCATACAAAAGCAGTGAAAAGAGGCGCAAAGGACACATTTGTTGTGACTGATATGCCATTTATGTCTTACCATTATTCGTTAGAAGAAACAATGAAAAATGCAGCACGCATCATGCAAGAAAGTGGTGCCGATGCCTTAAAGCTAGAAGGCGGAGATGGAGTATTTGAATCCATTCAAGCTCTAACAAGAGGCGGAATTCCTGTCGTCAGTCATTTAGGCCTCACACCTCAATCAGTTGGTGTACTTGGCGGGTATAAAGTGCAAGGAAAAGACCACGAAAGTGCTCAAAAATTGATTGAAGACAGCTTGAAATGTGAGGAAGCCGGTGCAATCGCACTTGTGCTGGAATGCGTACCTGGTGAACTGACAAAACGAATTACCGACATGCTGAAGATTCCTGTGATCGGAATTGGTGCAGGAGCTGAGGCAGACGGACAAGTTCTCGTTTACCATGATGTGGTAGGATACGGGGTGTCTAGAACACCTAAGTTTGTGAAACAATACGCGCAAATTGATACTGTTTTAGAAGAAGCGCTCATTCAATATACAAAAGAAGTAAAAGCACGCACATTTCCAGAGGACATGCATACGTTTCATATCAAAGAAGAAGTCCTTGATGGCTTATATGGGGGAATCAAAAAATGAACGTTGTCACCCATATTCACGAGCTAAAAGAATTAATCAAGCAGCATCAAGAAAAGCAGCATTCCATCGGCTTTGTCCCGACGATGGGCTTTCTTCATGAAGGACATCTGACGCTTGCGAAAGAGGCAAGAGGACAAAATGACATTGTCGTGATGAGTATTTTTGTCAATCCGTTGCAATTCGGACCAAATGAAGACTTTGAATCCTACCCAAGGGATATGGAAAGAGACCAACGTCTGGCAGAAGCAGCAGGGGTGGATATTTTATTTACACCTGATGTGAAGGAAATGTACCAAAATGAACCATCTATTACGATGACGGTTCAAAAGCGGACAGATGTCTTATGCGGAAAAAAACGTCCAGGACATTTTGACGGTGTTGTCACTGTGCTCACAAAGCTGTTTCATCTTGTGTCACCAACAAATGTCTACTTTGGTCTAAAGGATGCACAGCAAGTCGCTGTGATCGATGCGATGATCAAGGATTTCTTCTTTGATCTTCACCTTGTATCTGTACCGACAGTCAGAGAAGAAGACGGTTTAGCGAAAAGCTCAAGGAATGTGTACTTGTCAGAAAAAGAAAGACAAGAAGCACCCGCTTTATACCGCGCATTAAAAAAAGGACGGTCAGCTGTTGAAAACGGTGAACGTGATGTCAGTCGTGTGTATCAGCTGATTGAAGAGGAACTTGTTCAGACGTGCGGAGAAATAGATTATATTGAGATCTATTCATATCCAGAACTTGAGCCGCTTCAGCAGTTAGCAGGTCAAGTCATTATGGCGATTGCGGTGAAATTCTCACGGGCAAGACTGATTGATAATGTGATTTTCCATGTTCCTGAAAGCGGTGAAAAACATGTATAGAACCTTTATGACATCTAAGCTTCATAAAGCAACGGTAACAGAAGCAAACTTACATTATGTAGGAAGTATTACAATTGACGAAGATTTACTTGATGCGGCAGGTATGATGGCAAATGAGAAAGTACAAATTGTCAATAATCATAATGGCGCGAGACTTGAAACATATATTATTCCCGGCGAAAGAAAGAGCGGTGTCATTTGTCTAAATGGGGCGGCGGCGAGACTCGTTCAGCCAGGGGATGAAGTCATTATTATCGCTTATGGGATGCTGTCAGAAGAAGAAGCTAAGACACATACACCAAAAGTGGTCGTGTTAAATAAACAAAATCAAATTGAACAAATGATTGGGCAAGAGCCTGCGAGAACGATTTTATAACGCAGGCTCCGTGGAAACAGAACAGTTTCAGGAAGAGAGGCTGTTCTGTTTCATCTATTTTGTCCAGAGCGTGTTTCACTTCAGGGTGAAACGAGGAATTGAGGTGTCCATTTTATGACCGATCAAAGGTTTGTTGTCGTTGATATTGAAACCACCGGGAATTCACCTAAAAAGGGTGATAAAATCATTCAAATAGCTGCGGTGGTCATTGAAAATGGACAAATTGTCGAACGGTATTCAAAATATGTGAACCCGGGAAAAGCAATCCCTGGATTTATTGAACAGCTGACAGGCATTCAGCAGCACATGGTTGACGATGCGGTGTTTTTTGAGGACATTGCCCAAGAGGTGTATGATCTCATACAGGGTGCTTATTTTGTTGCGCACAATGTTCATTTTGACTTGAATTTTTTAAATGATGAACTAAAAGCATGCGGGAAACATGAGCTGGATGTGCTAGCAATTGATACAGTTGAGATCTCTAGAATTCTTTATCCTGAGCTTGAAGGTTATAAGCTCACTGAATTAAGTGAAGAGCTCATGCTTCCACATGACCACCCGCATAGGGCGGATAGTGATGCGGAAGTTACTGCCATGTTATTTTTAACTTTATTACATCAATTAAAACATACACCGAAAAATGTGCTGAAGCAGCTGCGCAGATTATCCTCTTATCTCCTAAGTGATATAGGACTTTTAATTAAGCAGCTTGAAACGAGCCATGCTAGCCGGGAAGATTCTTTGGTGGAAGTCGGCTCTTTTGCTGTAAAAGATGTCACCAATCCTATCAGCAGGGCGACACATTCAGTAGGTGAAGATGATGAACAGCTGTTTGAGGAGATCAAAAAGAAGCTTCCGCAAACGGTAGAAGGCTATGAGGTAAGAGAAGGCCAGCTTACGATGATGAATAAAGTGAGAGACGTGTTTCATGAAAGAGCCTATGCATTAATTGAAGCGGCACCGGGTATTGGGAAAACGCTCGCTTACCTCATCCCAGCTGCTCTAGAAGCGAGGAAATCAGGAAAACCTGTCATTATTAGTACATATTCCATACTTTTGCAGCAGCAAATGCTTCAGCGCGATGTGCCGATGTTGAATCAATTGCTCCCGTTTGAGCCTGCTGCCTGTGTATTTAAAGGTCGGGCGCATTATATTTGTTTAGATAAGTTTGAGCATGTGCTTCATGAGGAAGATGATAACTATGATGTCGTCTTAACGAAGGCGCAAATTTTAATGTGGCTCCTTGTAACAGAAACAGGTGATTTATCTGAACTGAATTTACCGTCAGGAGCTGCCAATATAAAAGACCGCATTTCCTGTGTGCATATGCCGTTTACATCGAAAAAGCGCCGTTTTAAAGAGTATTGCTTTTATGAGCGCGCCAAAAAAAGGGCAAAAACAGCTGATTTAATTTTAACGAATCATCGTCTGCTCTTATCACAAACGGAGGCATCGTCTATCTTTCAGCATGCTGACGTATATGTGATAGACGAAGCCCATCAATTTGAGAAAACAGCCAATGAAACATTAGGGGATAGTGCGTCTTATATCCAGCTTCACGCGAAATTAACGCAGCTTGGCTCCTTGCAAGGCGGACTGTTAAAGAAACTGAAAAAGAGATTTCATCATGCAGGGTTACAGACAGACACCTTTATTGAAATGGATGAGTATCTCAATCAGCTTCAAATGGAAAGTGACGCTTTCTTTAGCACCGTCCATTCATTTGTGAAAAGGACAAAACCAAAAGCCGACATCAATCGTCTCATTCATAGAGTACGTCATCATTCAAAGCATGCTCAGTGGAAACGGATTAAAGAAACGGCAAGTAAGCTTTGTTCCTTGTTAATTGCTTGTGAGAAGCTGTATGAACAGCAAAAAAACGAGCTTCTTCAAAAAAGTGATCAGCTGACAGAACACTTTGCCTTTGAAGCAGAGGAATACGACCAAGTCATGTCGTTTATGCATACTTTTTGCAGTACACTGTACCGGTTTATCTTTGAACCGAAAAACGATGAAACAGTTTGGATTGAAATTGATGCAAAAGGTGCCAAAAACGCTGTCTTTATGCATGCACAGCCGTTAGATACTGGGGAGCTTTTGGCTGATCGTTTCTTTATGAACAAAAAGAGTGTTGTCCTCACATCAGGGACACTCACCATCAATCACCGCTTTGATTATTGCTTGGAACGGTTTGGCCTGCAAGATTTTTACCCTCATCTTGTGCAAATTGATTCACCTTTTGAACTTGAAAAACAGCTTAAGGTCATTGTTCCAGCAGACATGCCGCCGATTACAAACCGTGATGAACGAGATTATGTAAAGCAGGCTGCGCAATATATTAAGGTTATGGAAAAGCAGCAGCATGCAAAAATATTGGTTTTGTTTAATTCACATGAGATGTTAAAAGCAGTCTATGAAGAGCTAAAAACAGAAGGGATGCAGTCCGCCCTTTTTGCTCAAGGTCTGACAGGCGGAAGCCCCGTAAAATTAACGAAAATGTTCAAATTAGCAAAACAAGCCATTTTACTTGGTACGGGTAGTTTTTGGGAAGGTGTTGATTTTCCGGGTTCAGAGCTGACAACAGTCATCATGGCACGTCTTCCGTTCAGGCCGCCTGATTCTCCTCTCATTGAAGCCAAATGTGATGCAGCAAAAAAACAAGGGAAGAATCCGTTTAAAGCCGTCGCTTTACCAGAAGCTGTGTTAACCTTTAAGCAAGGAGCTGGACGCTTGCTGCGCTCTGAAAAAGACATAGGCACATTGCTAATTTTAGACCGCCGAGTGAAAACCGCTTCATATGGAAAACTATTTTTAGAATCACTCCCTCATGCGCCGGTTCACGAGATGTCAAAAGAGTCACTTGAGGCGTATATAGAAAACCTTAACAACGAAAAGCCGCTGTCATAAGCGGCCTTTAGCTGGTGTGGGTTTGGAGTTAATTTATCGTAACGGCTTTTTGTGTTCCGTTGTAAAAATAGTATCGGTTCCCGTGCAGAAAAGTATGTCTAACAATATTTACGTACCGAGGAGGAATTAGAAGTGGAAAGTAAAATAGAGGTACTTTCAACTGTTCAAATTAAGCATTCAGAAGACCTATACAAAATCGTTGATTTATTGAACAGAACGCTTAAAAGAGAAGATCTCATGTTTGGATTAGCATTAGATCAAGAAGACCAAAATCAAGCGGTATTTACGATATATCGCACATAGGGGAAGCTTGACATGAAAAAAATAGTCTGGATTATTTCATCTGTAGTGGCTCTCGTTCTGCTTATTGGCATCATCAGCTTTACGTGGATTTATCAAATTGCCATGGGACAAAGAGAACAAGGGCATGAAGCAGCGATCGAACGAGCAAAAGAACAAGCAAACATCGTACAAGTGGAGCAAGTGGAAACCTTTGTCGGGAAAGAAAAACAATTTATTGTTGAAGGGAAAAACAAACAGAATGAAACGACCTACGTTTGGGTTCCTGCCAGCAAAAAAGAAAAAGTGATCGCAAAAAAAGCAAAAGAAGGCATTACCTCGAATCAAGCAGTACAAGCCGTTCAAAAGGAGAACACGGTCTCTAAGCTAAAAGAAGTCAAATTAGCGAGAGAAGGTGACGTACTTCTTTGGGAAGTGACATACTTAAATGAAAACAATCAATATAGCTTCAGCTATGTCGACTTCTCGACAGGACACGTGGAAAAAAATTTAACACCGTAGTTTCTCCTGTCTTGCGTTGACCATGCTGATTTAGAACGGTTATAATAAAATGTATGAAAAAAGATTCACACCTGTCTAAAGGTGAGTTTCTTTCTGGCTTTGGAGGGAATTATGTTGAAAACAACGATTAATCAAGTGTTCAAACACGTCGATCAAGAAGTAACCATCGGCGCATGGATTGCCAATAAACGTTCAAGCGGAAAAATTGCATTTTTGCAGCTGCGTGACGGGACAGGCTTTATTCAAGGAGTCGTAGTAAAAGCAGAAGTGGAAGAGGAAGTCTTTAAGCTTGCGAAATCAGTCACTCAAGAAACATCTGTCTATGTAACAGGTCAAGTGACAAAAGATGAGCGTTCACCGCTAGGTTTTGAATTGCAAGTGAAATCCATTGAAGTGATTCATGAAGCGACAGATTATCCAATTACACCAAAAGAGCATGGAACAGAATTCTTAATGGATCATCGTCATTTATGGCTTCGTTCTAAAAAACAGCATGCCATTATGAAAATCCGTAACGAAATTATTCGTGCTACATATGAATACTTCCATCAAGAAGGTTTCGTGAAAGTAGATCCGCCAATTTTAACTGGAAGTGCACCTGAAGGCACAACGGAACTGTTTGCTACGAAATATTTTGATGAAGATGCATACCTTTCTCAAAGCGGTCAGCTTTACATGGAAGCTGCAGCAATGGCACTCGGAAAAGTATTCTCATTTGGCCCAACATTTAGAGCTGAAAAATCTAAAACAAAACGTCATTTAATTGAGTTTTGGATGATCGAGCCGGAGATGGCTTTTGTCGAATTCAATGAAAACCTTGAGTATCAAGAAAATTATGTGTCTCATGTTGTTCAAAGTGTACTTGAAAACTGTAAAGTGGAGCTGCAAACACTAGGCCGTGATACAGCAAAATTAGAAAATATCAAAGCACCATTCCCGCGCATCACTTACGATGAAGCGATTAAATTCTTGCAGGAAAAAGGCTTTGATGATATCGAATGGGGAGATGATTTCGGCGCGCCTCACGAAACTGCGATCGCCGAAAGCTATGATAAACCAGTGTTTATCACTCATTACCCAACATCATTAAAACCGTTTTATATGCAGCCAGCACCGGATCGTGAAGATGTTGTCCTTTGTGCAGACTTGATTGCACCAGAAGGCTACGGAGAGATTATTGGCGGTTCTGAGCGTGTTCATGATTTAGAGCTTCTTGAAGCAAGATTGAAAGAACATGGGCTTGATCAGGAAACTTACAAATGGTATACAGAATTAAGACAATATGGTTCTGTGCCGCATTCAGGTTTTGGTCTTGGACTTGAACGTACAGTTGCTTGGATTAGCGGAGCGCCGCATGTGCGTGAAACCATTCCTTTCCCAAGATTATTAAACCGTTTATACCCTTAAGACGTGAAAGCCTCCAACAAATGGAGGCTTTTTCAAACGTCTTTTTAGAGGGGCACGTGAAATAAAACGTGATATACTTAAAATGAAGAGGTGTATCCGATGAATAGGCAGCAATTTATTAATATGCAGCAAATGGGGTCGACAAGTTTGCCTAATTTGCTGATTGCTCATTATGAGCAGTTAGGACTGAATGAATCACAGATGATGGTGATGCTCAAGATTAAAATGAATGAAGAACAAGGCGTTTTCTTTCAAACATTTGAAGAGCTTTCTCAAGGCATGACCATTTCAGCGGAAGAGTGCGCGTATATGGTTCAGCATCTGATTCAAAAAGGATTTATCTCGATTCAGCCATTTGAAGACAGGTCTGGTATTCAGCATGACCGGTACTCAGTAGAACCTTTATGGGGCGTGCTGTATGACTTTTTAGAAGCAAAACAGGCGAAAGAAGCGCAAAAACATCATGTGCAGGCTGAAAAATCTTTATATGCTTTATTTGAAGATGAATTCGGCAGGCCGCTGTCACCTCTTGAAGGAGAAACACTTTCGATCTGGATGGATCAAGACCATCATGATGCTGAGATGATTCGGCTAGCACTAAGAGAAGCCGTTTTATCAGGGAAATTAAATTTCCGTTATATTGATCGAATTTTATTTGAGTGGAAAAAGAAAGGGCTGAAAACAGCGAAAGAAGCAAAAGAACATAGCCAGCATTTCCGTTCTCAGCAGAAAACGCCACCTTCAAACGAAGAGACGTCCACTTATAAACGACAAGTTCCTTTTTATAATTGGCTGGAACAATAACCAATAAAGGAGAAGGCATGTTATCAAAAAAACAAATCAATGAGTGTTTAGATATTATAGGAGATATGTTTCCAGAGGCTGAGTGTGAGCTTGTTCATGCCAACCCATTTGAGCTTGTGATTGCTGTTGCGCTCTCTGCTCAATGTACGGACGTGCTTGTAAACAAGGTCACCAAAACGTTATTTCAAAAATATAAAACACCAGAAGACTATTTAAGTGTACCGCTTGAAGAACTGCAGCAAGATATTCGCTCGATTGGTCTTTATCGAAATAAGGCTAAAAACATTCAAAAGTTGAGCAAAATGCTGATTGAAGAATATGGCGGTGAAGTACCAAAGGACCGGGACGAGCTTGTTAAGCTTCCTGGGGTTGGCCGGAAAACAGCAAATGTCGTCGTTTCAGTCGCTTTTGGGGTACCGGCAATAGCAGTAGATACACACGTAGAACGAGTCAGTAAACGTCTAGGCATCTGCCGCTGGAAGGATTCTGTGCTTGAAGTAGAGCAAACCTTGATGAAAAAGGTGCCAAAAGAAGATTGGTCTGTGACGCATCACCGTCTGATCTTTTTTGGGAGATATCATTGTAAGGCGCAGCGGCCGCAGTGCGAATCGTGTCCACTTCTTGATATGTGCAGAGAAGGGCAGAAGAGGCTGAAAAAAGGATTGGTGAAGCTGGCATGAGCGGGGCAGCTGTTTTCACCTCATATGTCGAAAAGCTAAAAGAAAAAAAGGTAGAGATTAAAGGTGATCGAGTAGCTATACTGAGAGCCAATCCGCTCGCATATGATCTATCTTCAGAACCTTTAACAGACGAGCTTCCATGGCAGGAAACTGAAGAATTTGTTCCTGTGATGTTTGAGCTGTGGAACGAATTAAAAGAAAAAATGCTTCCTCGTTTCCAAACAAGAAAATCCCGCTGTGAAGAAGATGATATGCTGCAAGGAATCGTCAGTATGATTGCGATGTTTTACTGGATCAAAGGGGAGAGTGTCCAAACGTTTGAATGGGAACATATCAAGCAAGAGACATTTCCTGTTGCTCCGATTAATTGGACGGAACGTTTAGAGTTCATTTTGCTAAAACCAACTCAATATCACTGTTTTATTCAATTGGACGAGCTATACATGGAATTAAAAAAGCAGTATGGAAAATTCGAAGCACTTAAGAAAATCAGACAGCAGCGTTAAAAAAAGCACTTGCCATAGGAGGCAAGTGCTTTCAAGCGTGTAGACAAACCCTCGCATTCGTTGTCAGTCCTGCGCTCCGGTGCTCACGAATGTTAAATTCGCTCCGCTCCGATGCTCGTCCTTCCTAGACTGCAAAGGTTTTCTATCACGCTGAAAAGAAGACAAAGGGCTAAAATAAAGATCATTTTAGCCCTTTGTCAACAATCTTAAAGCACTTGCCAAGGAGGCAAGTGCTTTTTCATTATTCATCTTCTTTTCGAGAAGTAGCATTTGATTGCGAATTGGAACTTTGAGAGTTGGCTTTCTCATCATCTTTCTTTTTATCTTTATTATCAGTTTGCGAGTTGCTGTTCCCATTTGTACTGTCTGAGCCATCATCTGAAGAACCATTATTTCCGTTTTCTGTATTTCCGCCTTGGTCCTGATCTTTATCTTGATCTTTTTTGTCATCAGGCTTTTGCTCATCAGTGCCAGGGGGCTGATTTTTGTTATCGTCTGTTTGGTCTGTCTGCTCGTCGTCAGGCTGCTGCGGTTCTTCTTCTTCTTTATTCTCATCATCCGCTTTTTCTTCCTCATCTGCGTCATCCTTAATGGTGAGGAAGGTAGAAGCCGCTTTACTTGTGACATCATCTACAGTGGCTGTCACTTGGAATTTATATGTGGAGCCAGGCTTCACATCAGAGATGACCGCTTCTTTAGCAGAGCTGTTTTGAATCTCTTTATAGCCGCCATTATCAACCGCTTGCTTGACATTAAATGTAGCATCAGCGTCGTCAGAATAGCCCCAAGTCAGTGTGATGGATTTTTTCTCTTCATCATACACCGCTTTTAAATCAGAAGGCTTATCGGCTTCTTTTTTCTCGTATGTGTCAGACACTTTTGTTGGAACCGTTCCTTTAACAAAGTATTCTGTTGTCTTCTTGTCACTTGGTGTATTCGGTCCGGCTAATTTCGCTGGATCCGATCCTTTTTCAACCGTTGCTTCAACGACACTGTCTGGTTTTTCAAACGATCCGCTTCCATCATCAATTTGAGAGATTAATCGCTGGAAGACGACTTTGGCAACACGCTGCTCATAATCATTCAGCCATATTTTGCCGTCTGCATCTTTTGAATTACCGATTCCAGTCCAAACGGCCGCTGTATATTGCGGCGTATAACCGACAAACCACGAATCTTTCGCACCGCCAGAAGGAATATTGTGTTTATTAATATCATCTTGTGTAAAGTTCGTTGTACCTGTTTTACCAGCTACTTGAACGTTCGGTACTTGTGCAAGTGTACCAGTTCCAGATTGGACAGCAGTTTTCAGCATATCTGTAATCATAAATGCTGTGTAATCACTCATTGCTGCTTTTGAGTCCGGCGTAAGGTCAAGCTTTGTCCCGTCATTAAATTCAACAGATGTGACAGCGTGCGGTTCATTATAGTATCCGTTATTGCCGAACGCACTAAATGCACCTGCCATTTTTAATGAAGACACACCATCTTCAAATCCACCAATTGAATAAGATTCTGGAATATCAGAAGGTAAGTCCATGCCTAAATTATTAGCAAATTGAGCGGCATTGGCTGAACCAGCTTCTTGGAATGCTTTAAGTGCAGGGATGTTACGCGATTGTGCCAAAGCGCTTCTCATCGACATTTTACCTAAATGTCTTCTGTCAAAGTTGTTAATCGGTGTACCATCCGAGTACGTATACGGTGCATCATCAATTTGCTGATATGTTGACCATTTTTTGTTTTCAATGACTGGGCCGTAATCTAAGATCGGTTTGATTGTGGACCCTGGCTGGCGTTTTGCATCCGTCGCATAGTTAAACCCGCCGGCTGGTACATCACGTCCACCGCCAATGGCACGAATTTCACCATTTTTCGTATCAAGCAGGGTCACACCCGCCTGCATCCCTTTCGTAAATCCAACTGAATCTCCATTGATGATATCATTTAGATGATCCTGTGCATTTCGATCAAGTGAAGTATAGATTTTTAATCCATCAGTTGATGCATCCACTTTGGCTTTTTTCTGTACTTCTTCCATCACTTCTTCAATGTAGGCAGAGTACTTACTAGAGTTTTGGCTCTTATATTTACTAGCTGAAACAACAGTCTTGCTGACAGGGGTTGCTTTTGCAACGTCATAATCTTTTTCTGAAATGTAGCCTTGTTTTTTCATAAGGCTTAAAACGATATTACGGCGTTTTTCCGCTGCCTCGGGATGTTTCACTGGGTTATAGGCAGAAGGACTCTGCGGCATCCCTGCAAGTGTGGCAGCCTGTGCAACGGTTAGTTTATTTAAATCTGTGACTCCGAAAAATTGTTCAGCTGCTTTCCCCACACCATAAGCATAAGGAGAGAAGAAAATACGGTTTAAATACATTTCTAAAATTTCATCTTTAGAGTATTTTTGCTCGAGCTGAATTGAGAGCCATACCTCCTGTACTTTCCGTTTTAACGTCTTTTGATTACTTAGGAGGGAGTTTTTCACAACCTGCTGTGTAATGGTACTTCCGCCTTCAGCACCAAAGCCGTCCTCAACGTTTGCGACAAGGGCACCGCCGATACGGATTGGATCAATCCCGTGGTGCTTATAAAAACGTGCATCTTCAGTCGCAATAAACGCATCTTTTACCACATCGGGTATATCTTTTATCGAGACATACGTTCTTTTTTCTGCACCAACTTCTGCAAACACTTTCTTGTCTTTATCATAAAGCTTTGAAGAGTATGGTGTTTTAAGCTTACTATCATCAATAGAAGGAGCGCTTGATGCAAAAACGGCAAAAGTTGTGATTCCGGCAACTAAACAAAGTAGACCGATCACGAGTAAAGATAAAAATATTTTTTTAAATAGACCTGCTTTCTTTTTGCCTTTTTTGTTCTTTTGCTTCTTATTGTTTTCTTGACTTGCTTTACGTCGCTGTTCACGACTTGTAAATTGATCAGACATCACATCTCAACCTTTCGTGTTAAACCTTTTTCGAACGTAATTGCTGCTTGCTTTCATCCGAAAAATGAAGTGTCTCCACTACTTTAATATAATCAATTCTTGGCGAATATCCAAGTGTCATTATGTGGCCAGCTTCCATTAATTCGTCTTTGCTAATAGATTTACGGCCGTTTTTCTTCTGCCGCTCCCAGAAGAAAAAGAGATCTGAAGCGGGCAAATAATAAACGGAGCCAAAAGCGGATATAATAACGAAACAAATGCCGCCTTGCTTTTCAACCTGTTTCATATGCTCAATTTGATGGTCGTGGAAATTTTTGAGCGGAAACGAGGTAGTGCTTTTGGTTTCCTTTGCTTCAAAATCGATATAGCGGCCTTTGTATACCCCGTTATAGTCTGTTGTGGATGATTGTTTAAAATAGGCTTCTTTAATGACAGCAGCACTTCTTTTTGGATAATCCACATTCACAATTTGAACTGGGGTAGGCTTTTTATGAATGACTGCGATCCCGTTGACCAAATAGTATTGGTTCGTTTCATTTAAATCAGCCTCAAGCGTCATCCCGCGGTTACTATAAGAGGATTCGCCGCTGATTCTTTTTTTTGTCCCAATTTGTTGAATGGGCTGATACGATTTTCCGTTTGGATACCGAATCATCAAGTTTCAGCCTCCTTTTAATGCATTTTGTATTGGAGAGATCACCATGTTGTCCCAAGAAGAGCACATCATCACTCAGCAAATTTTGCGTGAAACGAAAGCAAAAAATAAAGACAACCTGACGAGGACAAATGCTTACAAGCGCTTTTATGACCGGCATCCAGAGATGAAATGGTCGCTGCTCGCTTCCTTTGTCTCGAGAAATGCTGGGTGGTCCATGACGGATTTAAAGGGCGAGCTCTTCCATCCAGGTTTAACGGATCAGCAGGGGCACCTTTTTTTCACAGCATATGAAAGAGCGAATTGGCTGATCTTTTCGGATGCTTACCCTCAGCTTCTTTTGTATGAATGGTCTAAAAGGTGCAGTAAACCTTTGTTTCATCTGCTTCCTTATTTCTCCGTGTCTCGTTTTATGAGTGCTGAGTGGGAACGTTTCTGGCTAAAGCGTGACACAGAGCGTCTGCTTTATGCACTCATCATAAATGAACAATATACTATACAATCTCCTATTATACAAAATCCTCTTCTGAAAAAGAATGTTTTTCACTCGATTCAATATCTTTTCAGCGAGTGGGGACATTTCCAAACCGTTGTTTTTCCAACGGTGGACGGGCATTTGTACGGCTTAACCATACGGAAGTTTTCCAATGTAAAGGAACGCATTACATTAGGTAAAAAACTAGCGAAACTATTATTTCGAGCCGATTTGTTTTCGGATTTTTATCATTTTTTGCATACCGTTCCGCATACGGGGTCTCGGTTTGATTTTGAGCCGTTTTTAGGGATCGCTAGAAGGTCAACACCTTTTCTTCGGACGGTTTATCCGGTGATGACACATTCATTAGACGATCTAAGGGAAGATTGGTTTCAAAAGAAATTGAGTCCATCTTTATTTGAGGCAGAGCCGCTGCCAAAGCAGATTGATCTGACCGACTGGTATTTTCATAAAAAAAGACAGCTTCGTTTTCTTTTCTCATTAGAGCACTATTTTTTGCATAAATAAAAAGCAGGGGGTGCCTGCTTTTTTTTACGTAGATGGACGATTAGGACCGCCGAGCTTTTTATCCAGCTGATCTGGACTGTTTTCTTTCCCTTTTGGCTTTTGCTCTTTTGGTGCTGGCTGCTTTTTCATGAAATCTACCTCCTTTTGTCCTTAGAATTTACACAATCGGACGCAATCATACAAAGAAGGACAAGCATCTGTCGAAAAGGAAGAAATAGCGCTTATCTACACTTAGATTGGCGATTTGCTTCTAGTTTTGTCATGTGTGAAGGAGGGGGAGAAAGAAAAGAGAATGTAACGAGAGACAATAAAGGAGGAATCTGATGATGAGCGAATTTGTATCAAAAGAATCCATTATGCAGTTGTTAGAGGAAATCGAGCGGAAAATTGATGCGGTGGAGGAAGAGCTGTCTCTTGCTGTGAAGCAGACGAAACGTGCAGCGATAGAAGAGCAAGAACAAATAATTGACCGGCTTGAATCAGAAGTAAAGGACTGTGAAGTGAAGCTTCATGCAGCCGAGTATAAACTGGCAGCAAGACCGGCATATCACGCCGGATAGCTTTTCTATTTGAGCAATAGGTAAACGTTTGATAGGATGGTTCATAGAGGTGAACACTTTGGATAATCAAACATTACTTGAACATACACAAAACTTGAGAATATGGATCGAAGAAGCGTATGAGCAGTACCAAAAGGGAAAGGCTGAAGAGGAGTACCCATCGTATGATTTTTATACGGATATTCAGCCGGCCGTTGTTACATTTGATCAGAAAATGGAGGAGTGGCTCACCGCTGCGATCTCGTTTATTGAGCAGGCCAAACCTAGATATTTACACCAAGAACAGCTTGAAGCCGTAAAAGAAAATGGTAAAGAGGTTGTCCTGCAATCTTATTTTGGTAAACAGCACGCGCCCCGTGTGAAAAATTTAGTTGAGTCAGTGGTTTACACTCTGAACCTTTTAATAGAAGAAATCAAAAAGCGCAGCTAAAGACATGATGCTGCGTTTTTCTTATGGCTTCTTTAGGCACATCTTCTGCTCTTGGTCATAATATATGAGTGACATCAATATGTGTTGAGAGCGAGAGGAGCGAGATAAATGTTCCCTTATTCAAACCAGCAGCCTTATGAATTCAATCAATTCAAGCAAAGGCCTTTTCCGTATTCAGAGATGCAGCAGCAGCCTCCGCAGCCTCCAGACTATTTCATGCCGCCGTATCAAGGTGGAGGGGGAATGAATCAGGCACCTTCTACTGTTTATCAGCCGCCTTATGGATACCAAGAAAACGTGCCGCTTATGCAGCCGCCTGAAGCGATGAATCCACCCCAAATGCAGCCACCAGGCATGATGCCCATGCAGCCGCCTATGAATCCTTATCCTTTGCCAAGGCCGCAAAAACAGCAGCCATCTCAATTTAAAAGTGTGCTGTCACAATTCAAAAAGTCAAATGGGCAATACGATTTTAACAAAATGTTTGATACAGCTGGCCAAATGATGAGTACAATGAATCAAGTAGGCTCATTGGCGAAAGGATTTACAAGCATTTTTAAAGCATAGCTAAACCCAATAGATTGATCTATTGGGTTGTTTGCTTTGGCGCAGACACATGAAGCGATTGATCTTTCCACACACTCTTCATTTTCGTTTCATCTATTTTTGCCGGCATTAAAATGGTTTTGGTAAAGCTTGAATACGAAGAAGTCGTATCCGTTTTGATTTTTTCCTGCACTGATAAGTGTAAATATTGGGCTTTTACTTCTAGCGCAATATCCCCTTCGACAAAATGGTCTGGAAATTGAATCTCGATATACACATTTTGTTCATCCTCTGTCACATCGGTCGTAATGGATGCAAGTGAATGCGATGTGGTCATGAGTGCCTCTGCACTATTTAAAATCTCGTGAAACGGGGAGGATGCAAAAAATTGTTCAATCGCTTCATATAGCATATCTTCATTTGCCAGCATTTCATGTTTCTTTTCGCCTTCATGTTTCATCTGAATCACCTCTCATCTACAGCCTATGCAGAGGGGGCTCAGGCGGTTATCAATTGATGAGAGGAAAAAATTATGATTAAATAGTGTTGAATGAAGCAAGGTGTATGGGCGTAAAGTTTCATACACGAAATAGATTTAGGAAGCAAAGCTTGAAGGGAGCAAATTGACATTGCTGAAAAAACTATTCGGTTTCGGAAAAAACCAAGATGATGTAAAGGAAGAAGTCATTTATTCTCCAGTTGATGGAGAGTTAATGGATATGACTGATGTACCAGATCCCGTCTTTTCTCAAAAGATGATGGGAGACGGCGTAGCAGTAAAACCAAAAAGTGGGACGATTGTGTCACCAGTAGAGGGTGAAATCATTCAGCTCTTCCATACAAAACATGCAATTGGCATTCGAACACTCTCAGGGCTTGAGCTTCTGATTCATATCGGACTTGAAACAGTTGGGTTAAATGGTGAAGGATTTGAAGCGCACATGAAAGAAGGGGATAAGGTGAAAATCGGGGATCCTCTTATTACGTGTGATTTAGAACTGATTGAAGAGAAAGCGTCAAGTACAGTGACACCGATTGTGATTATGAACGGTGACCTTATCGAACGACTTGATAAAGAACCAAAAGGCTCTGTAGAAAAGCAGACGTCCAAGCTCTTTACAGTGAAAATGAAATAGTTCATGAAAAAAACTACCCATTGATAGGGTAGTTTTTTATTGAGCTGGGGACATTAATCCTCCATTGGAACCCAGCCTTGACTCGCTTCCATGACAGACCACAATCCTTCTGGAATGAGATACTTGTCTTTTTGGCTGCGTTTAATGACGGTTTCAATCTCTTGTTCTCTGCCTTCTTTAATTTTCTTTGCCCAATCTGGGTCGACGATCAGCTCTCGTGCGACAGCGATGAGAGGAATTCCTTGATTGTAAGCATGGAGTGCATCTTCAGCTGTAATGACGCTGCCTACTCCAATAAGCGGAAGAGCATCGCCGCAGCGTTCTTTTAGCAGTTCCATACGTGTCTTATTAGAATCTGCGCCTCGTCTTGCTTTAGAGCCAATCTCCATTAAAGAGATATGCAAATAATCGAGGCTTTTTGTTTTGAGGACATCCACTAATGTAAACGTCTCTGTCATTGTTAAACCAGGAGTTTCTGGCTCTTCAGGAGATAATCGGTATCCAAAGATAAACGGTTTAGCCGCATGTTCTTTAATGGCCTCTTTAACTGCATCTACAACAGCAATAGGGAAAGCTAAACGTTTTTCTTCGTTTCCTCCCCATTGATCAGTACGCTCATTGCTATGCGGTGAGTAAAATTGCTGTAATAAATAACCGTTTGCCCCGTGAATTTCCACGCCGTCAAACCCTGCTTGAACCGCTCGTCTTGTTGCTTCTTTAAAGGAGTCGATAATATGAGTAATTTCCTCTTCTTTTAAAGCGCGTGCAATTTGTTTTCCATCTTTAAACACATCACTTGGCGCAACCACATCACCGTTTGGAACTAAATGAGGGAGGGCCTGAGAGCCGCCGTGATGAATTTGAATAATGGCTTTTGTTCCTTTTGCCTGGATAGCTGCAGCCAGTTTTTTCAGGCCTGGTATATCTTCATCTCTTGCGATAGAAGGCTGTCCTTCAAATGCCTTCCCATCTGGAGTCACATTCGCACATGCTGTAATCACCATGCCCATTTCACTTGATCTAGCTGTAATGAAGTCAATTTCGTCTTTTGAAATGGTGCCGTCGTCATGAGAACCAAAGTGTGTCATTGGAGCAACCACTAACCGGCCATCAATAGAGGCGCCTCCTGGAAACGTAAATGGTTCAAACAAAGGCTTAAATTCGTTTTTCAATCTGATCATCTTCTTCCTTGATAAAATCATTTCACTTTAGAAGTGTAATAGATATTGTTACAACAGTTCAAAGTATTTGCTCATAAGTCTGCATCAAAAAATTGCCGCCTAGTCATGCAAACAAATATTCGGTACACTAGAATGAGAGGTGGACGCAATATGAAAAAGAAAACAATGAACGAACTGATAGAAGAATTAAAGAAAGACGAACAGATAGAACATTGGCATGAAATTGAAGCAAAGCCTGCACAGACCTCACCCGTTCCTGAAAGAGTGGACGACAGGCTAAAAAAGGCGCTTGAAAAACGAGGCGTGAAAGAGCTGTATATTCATCAAAAGGAAGCCTTTGAACGTGTAATGGATGGTGAGCATGTAGTGACTGTTACACCAACAGCTTCAGGTAAAACGCTTTGCTACAATCTGCCTGTTCTTCAGTCGATCGCAGAAGACCAGACAAACCGCTCTCTTTATTTATTCCCAACAAAAGCGCTCGCGCAGGATCAAAAGAGTGAACTGAACGAGATCATCCACGAGATGGATGTTCCGATTCATAGTGAAACATATGACGGGGACACCTCCCCGGCCATTCGGCAGCGAGTCAGACAAGCAGGACATATTGTCATCACAAACCCAGATATGCTGCATTCAGCTATTTTGCCTCATCATACGAAATGGGTCAGCTTATTTGAGAATTTGAAGTATATTGTCATTGATGAGCTTCATACATATCGAGGCGTATTTGGCAGTCATGTGGCTAATGTGATTCGCAGGTTAAAACGAATTTGTGCATTTTATGGAAGTGATCCAATTTTCATTTGTACTTCAGCAACGATTGCAAATCCAAAAGAGCTGGCGCAGCAGCTCACAGGGAGCAAAGTGCATCTTATTGAACGAAACGGAGCGCCTAGCGGTAAAAAGAATTTTGTGTTTTATAACCCGCCAGTGGTGAATAAACCATTAAATATTAGACAAAGCGCTGCCACTGTCGTCAACCAATTGGCTAAAACATTTTTAAAAGAAAAAATTCAAACGATCGTTTTTGCTAGAAGCAGAGTACGAGTAGAAGTGATTTTAAGTCATATTCAAGAGCTTGTGAAAAAAGAAATCGGTCCAAAATCGATTCGCGGGTATCGAGGAGGCTATTTGCCAAAAGAGCGGCGCGTGATTGAAAAGGGGTTAAGAGAAGGAGACATTCTAGGTGTCGTCAGCACAAACGCACTAGAATTAGGGGTTGATATAGGTCAGCTAAAGGTATGCATTATGACGGGGTATCCTGGCAGTGTAGCGAGTACATGGCAGCAGGCAGGACGTGCTGGAAGGCGTCATGAGGAGGCGCTCATTATCATGGTGGCAAGCTCCTCACCCCTTGATCAATATATTGTCAGACACCCTGAATATTTCTTTAATAGACCGCCTGAAGCAGCCAGAATCAATCCTGAAAATCTCATTATTTTAGTGGATCATCTAAAATGTGCTTCCTACGAGCTGCCATTTCGGACGGATGAACAGTTTGGCGGCATGGAAGTAGAAGACATTTTGCAATACTTACATGAGGAAGGGGTTCTTCATTTTAGTGGGAACCGGTATTATTGGTCAGATCAATCGTTCCCAGCGCATGGCATCAGCCTGCGGTCTGCAAGCCAGGAAAATGTGGTAATTGTGGATCAATCCGACGTAGCGAATGTTCGGATTATTGGAGAGATGGATCGATTCAGTGCAATGACACTGCTTCATGATGAGGCGATTTATTTACATGAAGGGGTTCAGTATCAAGTAGAAAAGCTAGATTACGAGCATTTGAAGGCTTATGTGAAACAAGTAGATGTAGAATACTATACAGATGCTAATTTAGCTGTTCAGCTCAAGGTGCTGGAAATCGACCAGACAACAGAGAAAGAAGCGGTATCTGTTCACTACGGTGATGTGACTGTCAACGCAATGCCAACAATTTTCAAAAAAATCCGGCTCAGTACCGGTGAAAATATCGGCTCTGGTCCAATTCACCTACCTGAAGAAGAAATTCATACGAGTGCGGCTTGGTTTGAATTACATGATGCAGAGCGGAGATTTGAAGAGAAAACACTTGAACAGCTGCTGCTTGGCATTGCAAATGTTCTTCAGCACATTGTACCTGCTTTTGTGATGTGTGACCGCTCAGATATTCATGTTGTTTCACAAATTAAAGCGGCACATACCGGGAAACCGACAGTCTTTTTATATGACCACTACCCTGGCGGAATCGGTTTAAGCAAAGAAGTCCAAGCTCGTTTCGATGAAATAGCAGGTGCAGCCATTCAGCTGATAGAGCGGTGCCGCTGTGAGAACGGCTGTCCATCCTGCATTGGCATGGAAATGAAAGAGGTGAGCGGAAAAAGCAGCATTGTTGAATTGATGTCTGTATTTTAAGGGAAAGGAGGAAGGCACCTACTTATGTCTTTAAAAGGGAAATTAAATCGAATGAAGAAGCACCTATCGCACAACCAGCCAAATGAAAAACGGCAAAAAGCAGTGGAAGGGCAACCTCAGCCTGTAACGGCCGAAAACATCCCATTTTTAAAGGAATGGGAGCAATTGGGTGCAGCTCCTTATCACTTTGAGGATTCCTTTTGTCTCATTCGAGAAGTCACCTATTCATTAGAAGACAAGCATGGACTCTACTCGTTTGCGGAACTGCCAAAGATCATCGAGGCTTGGAACAAAAGCGGCATCCAGCATTCTCTATCGGCTAAAGGTTACAAGCCGCATGAACTGTTTTTCTTTGATACAGAAACAACTGGATTATCTGGCGGAACGGGAAATATGATCTTCTTGCTAGGACATGCGCGGGTCTTTGCTGACAAAGTAGTGGTGAAACAGCACCTGCTCACAAATCCGGGAAATGAAGCAGCTCTTTATAAAAGTTTTCTCGATGAAGTGAACGTAGAATCACTCGTTACATATAATGGAAAATCATTCGATTGGCCGCAAGTGAAAACGAGACATACTTTGTTGAGAGATCAAATCCCTGCGCTTCCAGAGTTTGGCCATTTTGATCTTCTGCATGGGTCAAGACGGTTGTGGAAGCATAAATATGAACGAATGGCGCTGTCTGTGGTTGAAAAAGAAGAGCTGCACGTTCTCAGGGAAGGAGACACACCGGGTTTTTTGGCACCGATGATCTATTTTCACTTTTTAAAGGAACAAAATCCGAAGCTCATTGAAGGGATTTTGACTCATAATGAATTAGACGTCCTTTCGTTAATCAGCCTCTACATTCATCTATCCAAAAAAATTCTATCTATGGATGCGGTAAAGGAGCACGATGAGAAATACGCGCTGGCTAGGTGGCATCTTGCGCATCGTGATGTACAGGAAGCTACGAAGCATTTGCGGGAATTAACAGGTGCTGATTTTGAACATGCCAATCAGGCGGCTTTTGATCTCTCCTTACAATATAAACGGCTAAACGAGTGGGATGAAGCAGTTCGAATTTGGGAAACATTATTTGAATCAAGTGATGTCCATTTAGCATTAAAAGCGGGCATAGAGCTTGCGAAGTTTCAGGAGCATCGCCAAAAAGATGCAAGATCAGCTCTTTCCATCACGGAATCTTTATTATCTTTCTCTTCATTAAGCGAACGAGACACGAAAGAGCTTGAGAAGCGCAAAAAACGGCTATTGAGAAAAGCTGGGCAATGAACTATTTATTGCCCGGGAAAGCGCAAAAAATGACAACGTTCGGCTCTCGGCCGAAAATAAAAATTGTTTAGCACTTTTATTGTAGAAAGGCCGCGAATCCTGTAAAATAGCGTTAGAAATTGAATGAGGAGCGTAGAGCATGTATAAGGGTCTTTTCTACTTGTTTTTTCTTGTGGTCATTTTGGTCGCTTTTGTGTTTTCAAACTATAAAGATATTTTTCTTGCCAACTTTTAAAATAGGTTAATGCATTAGTACATGTACACCTCTTAATTCATACATTGTTAATGTAAGAAAATAAAGGAGAGGGGAATGCTACATGTACCATCATCATCATCATTGCCATCCAAATGTTACACAGCCAATTGTTCATCCGACGAATCATTGCTGTACACACAGCGAGTCAACAACAATTGTGCCGCATATCCACCCGCAGCATGTGACAAATGTTCACCACCATAATTTCCAACATGTTCACTACTTCCCGCATACGTTTTCTCAGATGGACCCGGCAACACATCAACACTTTAACTGCGGTGGACCTTGCTGTAACAGATAAAGTTAATGGGACTTTAATAAGTCCCATTTTTTAAAAGCAGGTGAAAAAATGAAAATTATTGCTGTCACAGGGTACAAGCCGTTTGAGCTTGGGATATTCAAACAAGACGAGCCTGCACTTCAATACATAAAAGCGGAGCTTCAAAAAAGGCTGACAGCCCTTATCGAAGAAGGTCTGGAATGGGTTCTCATATCAGGCCAGCTTGGGGCAGAAATTTGGACAGCCGAAGTGGTGTTTGAGCTTCAGGAGGAATATCCAGCGTTAAAACTTGCAGTTATTACGCCTTTTTATGAACAGGAAGAGCGCTGGAATGAACAAAACAAAGAGTTGTATGAAGGAATTCTTGCACAGGCCGATTTTGTAGAAAGTGTCACGCATAGACCGTACGAAAGTCCGGCACAATTTAAACAAAAGAACCGCTTTTTTATTGAAAAAACAGATGGCCTTCTCGTCTTATATGATCCCGAGCATGAGGGATCGCCGAAGTATATGATCAGGGAGGCGGAAGCCTATACCGATTACCCGATTATGTACATCACGATGGATGATCTAAGAGCGCAGGTTGAGGCGGAAGATCCGTTTTTTGATTAAAAGCAAGAGAAAATTTGACAACGTCACGTATTTCTGAAAAAATATACTATGAATTCACGATATGAGGTGAAAAAGATGCTTGCTGATAAAGTAAAGCTTTCTGCGAAAGAAATTTTAGAAAAAGAATTTAAAACAGGTGTCAGAGGGTACAAACAAGAAGAAGTCGATAAATTTTTAGATATGGTCATTAAAGACTATGAGACCTTCAACCAAGAAATCGAAAAACTTCAACAAGAAAACCTCCACTTGTCAAAACAGCTTGAAGAAGCAGTTGAACAAGGGAAAAGACAGCCTGCACAGTCTAATACAACAAACTTTGATATTTTAAAAAGACTATCGAACCTTGAGAAACACGTTTTCGGCAGCAAACTTTATGATTGAGTCTTGCTGAAAAAGCTTGTGTCAGATGTCATTGTCGTTTATAATAACGCTTATTGATTAACGTTCGGGTAATCGCTGTAATGCTATTTAGGGCATTGCAGAGGAAAGTCCATGCTCGCACGGTGCTGAGATGCCCGTAGTGTTCGTGCCTGGCGAAAAAATAAGCCAGGGCAGCCTGGGAAAGGCTGACGGCAGGAAAAATGCCTACGTCCTTTTTAGGATATGGCAAAGTATCCTTGAAAGTGCCACAGTGACGAAGTCTCACTAGAAATGGTGAGAGTGGAACGCGGTAAACCCCTCGAGCGAGAAACCCAAACTTGGTAGGGGAACTTTCTCAAAGGAACCAAACGGAGAGAAGGACAGAGAATTCTGTAGATAGATGATTACCACCTGAGTACGAGGCATTTGCCGTTTGCAGTACGATGGAACAAAACATGGCTTACAGAACGTTAAATCCGTTATAATAAACATGATGAAACAAAGCTCTCCTATTTCAACATATGGAGAGCTTTTATCTTGAATACATAAAAGGACGAGAAAACAGGTGATAAATCAATGAAAACCTATACACTCATCGCAACAGCTCCAATGGGAATTGAAGCAATTGTTGCAAAAGAAGTAAGAGACCTTGGCTATGAGTGCACAGTCGACAACGGAAAAGTGATTTTCAAGGGGGATGCTCTTGCGATTTGCCGTGCAAACCTTTGGCTGCGCACAGCAGACCGAATTAAGGTACAAGTTGCTGAATTTTCGGCAAAAACATTTGATGAGCTTTTTGAACGGACAAAGGCGATTGACTGGGCCGCTTTTTTACCAAAAAACAGTACGTTTCCTGTCATTGGGAAATCTGTGAAATCTCAGCTTGCCAGTGTGCCGGACTGCCAGCGCATCGTCAAAAAAGCCATTGCGCAAAAGCTTAAATCCTCCTACAACATTCAGTCTGAATGGCTTGAAGAGACGGGACCTGAATATAAAATCGAGATCGCTCTTTTAAAAGATAAAGCGGTTCTTACGCTTGATACATCTGGTGTAGGTCTTCATAAACGCGGATACCGCATGGATCAAGGCGGAGCACCTATTAAAGAAACGCTTGCTGCTGCGCTCGTCTTATTAACGAACTGGACACCTGACCGTCCGTTTGTTGATCCTTTCTGCGGATCAGGAACAATCGCCATTGAAGCAGCGATGATAGGACAAAACATTGCCCCAGGATTTAACCGGGATTTTGCGTCTGAATCATGGGAATGGATCGGTGAAGACGTATGGAACAAAGCGCGTGTGGAAGTAGAAGAAAAAGCAAACTATGATCAGCCGCTCCGCATCATTGCAAGTGACATCGACCATCGTATGGTAGACATCGCAAAAATGAATGCAGAAGAAGCAGGACTGAGTGAACTGATTGAGTTTAAACAAATGCAAGTAAAAGACTTTCAAACAAAAGAAGAGTACGGTGTGATTGTCGGAAATCCTCCTTACGGTGAACGACTGAGTGATAAACCAGCAGTTGAAAAAATGTATCAAGGAATGGGTGAAGCGTTTAAGAACCTAGATACATGGTCCATTTACATCTTAACGTCACACGAAAAATTCGAAGAGTGCTTCGGAAGAAAAGCGACGAAAAAGAGAAAACTGTTTAATGGATTTATTAAAACAGACTATTATCAATATTGGGGAAAACGCCCGCCTAGAAAGCAACCAACCGAATCGTAATAAAAGGCCGCACCGAAAGAAGGTGCGGCTTTTTTGTACTGAAAAGGTATAACTCTCAGCGAGACGGAATAAACTGAACTTGATTTTAAAAAAAGAGGTGTCTTCATGATTCATTATGATCAAATTCAGTTAATCCAAAAAGCACTCGCTTCGACTGCTCAAGAAATTGAAGGGCATGAAGGTGGACAATCTGCTCAGCTTACGGCGGCCATCGAAGATTTGGCGCTGGCTCAGGCATACATAGAACGTTCTGAGCATGCATTTTTAATGAAGGAAAGCTATCAACATCGCCTGCGCTCATAAAAAAAGATTGTTTTTCCCCAGCGTAAATGGTACTATTGAATGTCTGAATGATTCAAAAGTTGGGGGTTGAAGCAGGTGACAGCATCTCGTTTGCCTTTTTCATTATCAAAAGAACACAATTTTTACGAAGAACTGGGCAACTGGATTGGTGATGTGTTTTATGACATTTTGCCAGAAAAGGGCTTTGATCTTCGAGATGAACAAATATTTATGGCTTTTCAACTAGAAAGAGCCTTTAAAGAAAAAAGTGTGATGTTTGCCGAAGCTGGGGTAGGCACAGGCAAAACCATCGTCTATCTATTATTTGCCGTCACATATGCAAGGTATACAGGGAAGCCTGCGATTATTGCATGTGCAGACGAAACGTTAATTGAACAGCTCGTTAAACAAGAAGGTGATATCTATAAAATTGCCAATCACCTTGATATTCAAATAGATGCGAGATTAAGTAAATCGCATGATCAATATTTATGCTTAAAGAAGCTGGAGAAAACGATGCAGCGTGAAGATGATGAAAAGTGGCTCGATATTTATGAATCACTGCCTTCATTTGTTCATGAATCACATGGCATGCAAACCTTTTATCCGTATGGCGATCGAAAAGAGTATCCAGAGTTATCAAATGATGAATGGTCACGAATTGGCTATGACTCGTTTCAGGACTGCCTGACGTGCGATATGCGTCATCGCTGCGGTCTGAATTTATCAAGAGATCATTACCGGAAAGCGACAGATCTCATCATCTGTTCACATGATTTTTACATGGAGCATGTGTGGACAAAGGAATCCCGGAAACGTGAGGGCCAGCTTCCGCTGCTTCCTGAGCATAGCTCCGTCGTATTTGATGAGGGACATCTTCTCGAGTTTGCCGCACAAAAAGCGTTAACGTACCGAGTGAAGCAATCAACGCTCGAAACATTTTTGGAACGTCTTTTGCAAAACGACATACGCGAAGAATTTGCAGAGCTTGTTGAAGATGCACTTGCAACAAACGATGAGTTCTTTTATCTCTTAAAAACGCATGCCAAAGAAGTCAAAGGCTCGCACCGGCTTGAAATTGGGCGTGTCGATGAGGTGAAGCGTTCTGCAAGTGAATTGTGTGACTTGCTTGAAAAAATCGGAGAAGCGCTCGTGTTTGAATCTGAGATGTATACGATCGATCAATACGAATTATCTGTTGTGGAAGAATACATTGAACAAATGGCGTATTCTTTATCGCTTTATCAAAAAAATGCCATTAGCTGGCTGGAAAAACAGGAATTAGATACAACATTTGTTGTGATGCCGAAGACGGTCGCAGAGGTGCTTGGCGAAAAAGTATTCTCGCAAAAAAGACCATATATTTTCTCTTCCGCTACATTGTCTGAGAATCAATCCTTTGATTATTTAGCTGAAAGTCTCGGGATTAAAGATTACTTATCAATGAGTGTCGCTTCGCCATATGATTACGATGAACAAATGAAGATTTATTTCCACGGAATTCAGCAGCTCACTGAGCAAGAGGCAAAAGCACAGCAAGTGATCACTCAGCTGAAAGAAAATGGAGGACGATCTCTGATTCTATTCCCTTCATTTGATGAACTTCATTTCTTTAGAAAACAACTTGAAGCAGCAAATGAATCACTGCCGTTTGACGTATATTTTGAGGGAGACGAGGAAATCAGCACGATTGTTCAAAAGTTCCAAGCTGATGAGACATCCGTGTTATGCTCAGTTCATCTGTGGGAAGGGCTTGATATTCCAGGTGAATCATTAACGAATGTGATCATCTGGGGACTTCCTTATCCGCCGCATGATCCAGTATTTGAAGCGAAACGGAATGAAGCAAAGGATGCACATGCTGAAGTTGACCTTCCGTATATGCTGCTTCGCTTACGCCAAGGGATCGGAAGACTGATCCGGACAAGCCAAGATGCAGGAAGCATTCATATTTACTTTGATCGTAAGGAAGATACTGAGCTTCAAAGTAAAATTGAATCCGTCCTGCCAGTGAAGCCCATCATCATATCTTAAATAGGTGAAAACTTGCAAATGAGGAGGATACCATGGTGTATCCTCCTTTTTCATTGACAAAAGAACATTCATTGAAGTAGCCTTGAAACGTACATACATATTTTATTGATTGGGGGAACAAACGCATGAGTCTTGAAGCAACTGAGAAAGCGTTTTATCAATTACTAGGGAAAATCGCCCATTATACAGAGGCGCTCCATCTACTTTATTGGGACTCTAGAACACAAGCACCTAAAAAAAGTGCGGATTTTAGAGCTGAAACGATCGGTCAATTATCAAGTGATATTTTTAATATGAAGACTTCTGATGAAATGAGAGATCTTCTTCTAGCATTAAACAAACATCGAGATGAGCTGTCAAAAGATACACAGAAGGCGCTCGAATTATCACAAAAAGAGTATGATGAAAACATTAAAATTCCGAAAGAAGAATTTAAAGAATACTCGATTTTACAATCAAAAGCGGAGCATGTTTGGGTAGAAGCAAGGGAGAAATCAGACTTTTCACTCTTTGCACCATACTTAAAACAGCTTATTGACTTTAACAAGCGCTTCATCCAATATTGGGGCGTGAAAAAAACGCCTTATGATGTGCTGCTCAATAACTATGAGCCAGATATGACGGTTGAACAGCTTGATCAAAAGTTTGGTGCACTTCGTGACGCTATTGTTCCTCTTGTGAAAAAAATCGAAGCCTCACCTAATAAGCCAGATACTTCATTTTTATCGAAAAGCTTCCCAATCGATAAACAAAAGGAATTGAGTCTCTTTTTCTTAAAAGAATTAGGATATGACTTTGACGCAGGCCGTCTTGATACAACAGTCCATCCATTTGCTGTAACGTTAAGCAGAGGTGACGTACGTGTGACGACCCGTTATGATGAGCATGATTTTCGAATGGCGATCTTTGGAACGATTCATGAATGTGGTCATGCGATCTATGAGCAAAACATTGATGAAGCACTGAGCGGAACACTTTTATGTGATGGGACTTCGATGGGTATCCATGAATCACAGTCTCTTTTCTTTGAGAACTTTATCGGCAGACACGAAGATTTCTGGAAAACGTATTATCAAAAGCTGCAAGAAGCTTCTCCTGAGCAATTTAAAGATGTTTCTTTAGAAGACTTTGTGCATGCAGTGAATGAATCGAAGCCGACTTACATTCGAATTGAAGCCGATGAACTGACGTATCCGCTTCACATTATCATCCGCTATGAAATTGAGAAAGCGATTTTCAATGAAGAAGTAGCAGTTGAAGATCTGCCTGCACTTTGGAATGAAAAATATCAAGCGTATCTTGGCATTACGCCTCCTAATGATGCACTCGGTATCTTGCAGGATGTTCACTGGTCTGATGGAAGCTTTGGCTATTTCCCTTCATATGCCCTTGGTTATATGTATGCAGCGCAATTAAAGCAGCAAATGATCAAAGATTTACCAAATTTTGATGAGCTCATTCAAACTGGGTCTTTTGCACCGATAAAAGCATGGCTGACGGAACATGTTCACCAGCATGGTAAACGGAAAAAGCCATCTGAAATCATTCAAGATGCAACAGGCGAAGAATTAAATGTTCAATATTTAATCGACTACTTAACGGATAAATATACGAAACTGTATTTATCATAAAAGAAGGGCACCCTTTCATGAGAGGGGTGCTTTTTTGATGCTTGAATATTCTAAAAACGAACATTTTGTTCTGATCTATTATTTAAGTTCGGTATTTTTCTAGAAAAGTGCTTTCCAAGCGTCTGAAATCTTGTTATAATTTGAACACTATAACACTCATATAATCGCGTGATGATGGCACGCAAGTTTCTACCGGACACCGATAAGGTCCGACTATGAGTGAGCAAAATGAAACAGCTCTTGTTTGAGCTGAAGATCCGTTGATCGTTTTCGCATTGCTTGCTCCTCATGGACAGCAATGCTTTTTTTATGCCAAAAATTGAATGTTTGCCAATATGCTAGGGGGAAGAATGATGGAATTGTTACGTCAAAAAATTGAGAACGAAGGAATCGTTCTGTCAAATCAAGTGTTAAAGGTAGATGCTTTTTTAAATCATCAAATTGATCCTGTGTTAATGCATGAGATCGGGCAAGAGTTTGCTAGATTATTTAAGCAGGATGGCATTACAAAAATCATCACAATTGAATCTTCTGGCATCGCACCTGCTGTGATGGCTGGGCTTGCTCTTCAAGTACCTGTTGTGTTTGCAAGAAAACGTCAATCACTCACATTAACGGATAACCTATTAACAGCCAGTGTGTACTCTTTTACAAAAAAAGTAGAAAGCACGATTGCTGTCTCAAATACGCATCTGAGTGAAAATGATTGTGTGTTAATCATCGATGACTTTTTAGCGAATGGTGAAGCTGCGAAAGGGCTTGCTGCGATTGCAAAGCAGGCGAAGGCGAAAGTAGCCGGATTTGGCATTGTCATTGAAAAATCATTCCAGCCTGGAAGAAATGCGCTTGTGCAAATGGGCTACCGCGTTGAGTCTCTCGCACGTATTGAATCACTTGAGGAAGGGAAAGTCACGTTTGTACGGGAGGTACAATCATGAGTGCCGCTAAAAAAGTCAAAACGCTCTCACTGGGTATTCAGCATGTACTGGCAATGTATGCAGGTGCTGTTCTTGTACCGCTCATTGTTGGAGATGCGCTCGGGCTCACGCCTGCACAGCTGACTTACTTAATCTCTGCGGATATTTTTATGTGCGGGGCTGCCACATTGCTTCAAGTATGGAAAAACCGCTTCTTTGGGATCGGTCTGCCTGTTGTATTAGGCTGTACATTTACTGCGGTTTCGCCGATGATTGCGATTGGCTCTAAGTATGGAATTTCGTCTATCTATGGAAGTATTATCGCTTCTGGATGTATTGTCATTCTTCTTTCTTTTTTCTTTGGGAAGCTTGTGAAATTTTTCCCGCCTGTTGTCACAGGTTCTGTCGTCACCATTATTGGTATCACCCTCATTCCTGTAGCGATGAACAATATGGCAGGAGGAGAAGGAAGTGCAGACTATGGTTCTTTTGAAAATCTAGGACTCGCTTTCCTTGTACTGTTTATCATTGTACTGCTCTATCGATTCACGAAAGGATTTATGAAGGCGATCGCCATTTTAATCGGTATTCTTCTTGGGACAGCAGTTGCTGCGTTTATGGAGAAAGTGGAAACAGCTGAGGTGGCAAACGCTCAGGTTTTCCGTATGATTGAGCCATTTTATTTTGGGATGCCGACCTTTGAATTTGCACCGATCATGACCATGACGTTAGTTGCGATTGTGTCATTAGTTGAATCAACAGGCGTTTATTTCGCATTAGGTGATTTAACAAACCGGTCATTAAAAGAGAAGGATTTGGCCAAAGGCTATCGGGCAGAGGGGATTGCTGTGTTATTAGGCGGAATCTTTAATGCTTTTCCGTACACAGCCTACTCGCAAAACGTTGGATTGATCCAGTTAACAGGCGTCAAGAAAAACCAAGTCATTGTTGTAACAGGAGCATTGCTCATGTTATTTGGTCTTTTTCCTAAGATCGCTGCCTTTACGACGATTATTCCAAAGTCAGTCCTTGGCGGTGCAATGGTTGCCATGTTTGGCATGGTCATTGCATACGGTATTAAAATGCTCTCGCGCGTGGACTTTGCAAAGCAGGAGAACTTGCTGATCGTTGCTTGCTCCGTGGGAATCGGCTTAGGAGTTACTGTCGTACCGCAAATGTTTGAGCATCTGCCAGATTCGATTAAATTATTAACAAGTAATGGAATTGTGGCCGGAAGCTTTACCGCTATTTTGCTTCATATTATTTATCACATGATTCCATTTAAAAAAGAAGCCGGGCATGACCTGGTAGAAGAACCTAAGCAATCTGTTATGTAAACCCCTCTCTTGGAGAGGGGTTCAGATTATGGACAAAGAGCTAAAATGACTTATTTTAGCTCTTTGTCTTCTTTTTAGCTTGATAAAAAACCTTTGAAGTTCTAGAATCCTAGGAAGGAGCGTGTGAGGGTTTGTCTACAGGCTGAAAGCCCGCATCTTTTGGATACGGGCTTTTTGTGATTAGTGCTATTAATGTTGTACCGGTGGCATTGTTTCGTTAATGACTGCAAATGTATAGCCCCTTGCTTTTAGTTGTGTAATCAGGCTATCTAAATAGTTTGTGGTAGAGGGTTGATCATGCATTAAAATCACTTTTGGTTCCCATGGTTTATTTATCTCAAACATTTGCAGTTGATTCAACACCTCTGGAACATATTGTGAGTTTTTATATCTCCAGTCAAGGCTATCAATCGTCCAATCCCAGTAAATAAAGCCATTTTGGATTAAACGTACTTTTTGATGATATGTTAAATTTGGAACACTGCCATAGGGGGTTCTTACAAGACGGCTGTAGACGCCTGTAACAGAGGCAAGAATACGCTGAGCTTCTCTCATTTCATTTGCGGGAGACTCGCTGTTCTGATAAAAGAGGTTTATATCATGCGTCATGCCATGAAGACCTAATTGATGTCCTTCTTGATAAAGTCTTTTCACAGCTGATTGGTGTGCTTGGATTTGCGGTCCAAGCATGAAGAATGTTGCCTTCACGTGATGTGCTTTTAATACATTTAACAGCTGATTTGATGTAGCAGAAGGACCATCATCAAATGTTAAAAAGACCGTTTTATTCGTTGCCTGTTGGTTTGGATTGGTCTTAAAATGTGTATCCAATGTTCTTGTAGACTGATCTTTTGCTTTCAGACTGATGCTTGTGTCACGGAGGTCACTGCTAGCAACATTTTTTGCTTGCCCATTTGTCGCCTGCAAATGGGGTTTAGACATATCCCAGATAAAAAAGAGAAACAGTGTAAGAAGCACTAAACCAATTATCTTCGAGAGAAGTATCGTGTTGTAGGGTGTCTGTTTTTTGGACACCTTTTTCATTACAATCACTCCAGTCAATTAAATTTTGTGCCGAATCATGTAGTAGATTCTGTCTTTTTTCACTGTTTTTCATGGTGTTCATATTGATTAAGTATACAGGAAAAAAACACCTTTTCATATATAATAATCAAATAAATTAGCATTTTATGGTTATTTCTTTGTGTTGATCAGAATAAAAGGTGACCCATTCATGTTTAAATGAAATAATTCTGAATAATGATCGAAACGTTGATATTTATACGCTAAGATAGCAACAGTTTTAACCATTAATGCGAAGTGAAGGGAGATTCCGTGTGTTGTAAAATGACGATTTCATTGAAAAAAGGATGCTCATGTGGATATTGGAGATAGAGGCTATCAATCGCGAAATACATAGAGAAAAGCTCTTACCCCTACAAAATAAAGAAGAAACAAAAGAAATCAAAGTCAGTACAACTGAATCAGTGATTGGCTACTATGTAAAAGGTGAACGTGAAAACTCATTTCTTTAGATATAAAATAAGATGAGAGTGAATTGTTAAGAATCGTATTGAATGACATCAACCAGGAAATAGATCTAAACGAATAGGATTATTATTGAAATCTGTCTGCTCTCTACAAATGAGACCTATGATAAATTTGGTTTATTAAAATTTTCCAAATGGACGTTGAAATTAAAAAGGTGGGATAAGCAAATGCTTGGATTACCAAGAGGGGAAGTCTTTTTAGTCCCTTGGTCTATTGAGTGGACAAAAGAATTTGAAAGAGAAAAGCGCAAGATAATAGGTGATATTGGTCAATACATAATCAATGTACACCATATTGGAAGTACAGCAGTAAAAGGTTTAAGTGCTAAGCCAATTATTGATATTGCAATTGAAATAGATCATTTTTTTGATGGAGAAAAATGTGTAGTAGCTTTGGAAGGACTCGGTTACTCATATAAAGGAACAAATGTATTACCTGAAAGACACTACTTTAATAAAGGAGAACCAAGAACACATCAAATCCATATGTACCAAAGAGACAATAAGTTTTTACTTGAACAGTTAAATTTCAGAGATTACTTGAGCAATAACGAGCAAGCTAGAAGTGAATACCAACAGCTTAAACTCAAATTGTCAAGTTTACATGAAAATGACAAACACAAATACGCAGATGAAAAAACTGATTTTATTAAGTCAATCCTTGAAAAGATTTAGGCGAAGCTTTGCGCTTTAGGTGTACGTAAGAGAGGTCATTCATAGTGGGACTCCCAATTAACGGAGTCCTTTTCTTTTTTCATTAAATCAACATAATTCTTGTACAGTATGCATAAAAAAAGCAGGTTCGCTTGGCTTAGAACGAACCTGTGAAGGAGGAAAACTACATCATGTTTTCACCTATATTATCCAATATTTATCAATTGTCGTCAAGACAAAAAGTTAGCCGGAGGAAAATATTTTGACTGAATTGTGACGTTTTGGCATGTATATCCTTTTTTCGATAGGGGATATTAATCGAAAAAAGAGGTGAAGCCGATGGCATACATTCTTTCTGTTGGAACGAGTCTGCCAAAACATCATGTGGATCAGAAAAAGGCGGCTGATTTTGCTAGATCCCAATTTAAACGATCGTTTAAAGATATCGACCGGCTGCTGAGAGCTTTTCAAAACGGAGAAATCGAGAGCAGACAGTTTGTGCAGCCAATTGAATGGTATCAGACGCACCACTCTTTTGAGGAGAAAAACAATCTCTATTTGGAAAAAGCATTGGCTCATGCAAAAGAAGCGGTCATACACTGTCTTCATGAGAAGGCGTTCCTGAAAAAACCGATTCCGTTTGAAGAGATCGATGCATTGTTTTTTATTTCAAGCACCGGACTTTCGACACCAAGTCTTGATGCAAAACTGATGAATGTTCTTCCTTTTTCGCCTTATACGAAACGAGTACCGATCTGGGGATTAGGGTGCGGAGGCGGAGCGGCAGGGTTGTCCCGGGCTTACGAATACATAAGGGCATTTCCAGAAGCAAAGGTGCTGGTTGTCGCCTGTGAACTGTGCAGTTTAACTTTCCAGCCGCAAGATCAATCAAAAAGCAATTTAATCGGGACATCTTTGTTCGGAGACGGGACAGCAGCGGTACTCTTAACTGGAGAAAAAGGTGTATCAGAATATACCCATCTAAAAACAGTCCCTAAAGTGATTGGTACACAATCCGTCACAATGAAAGAGTCTGAGGATGTGATGGGCTGGGAATTTACAAGTGACGGCTTTCGGGTTATTTTCTCCCGTGACATTCCTTCCATTATTTCCGGCTGGTTAAAAGAGCAGGTTGATCAATTTTTAGAGCAGCAAGGGTATTCGGCAGAAGATATATCAGTTTTTCTTGCTCATCCTGGAGGAAAAAAAGTGATTGACGCCTATATTGAAAGTCTATCCTTACAAGAGGATCAACTTTTTTCATCAAAAGAGGTACTTAAACAACACGGGAATATGTCTTCTGCCACAGTTATGTATGTGATCAAACATTATCTTGAACACCAATCTGCTGAAGCGGGAGATATGGGTCTTTGCGGAGCGCTTGGTCCGGGCTTTTCCTCAGAGCTGCTGATGATGAAATGGGAGGAGGTCTTATCATAATCATTTGGCTCGTCATTGGTTTCTTCGTTTGTCAGCGGCTTATTGAAATGCTTGTGGCTAAAAGAAATGAAAAGAAAGTAAAAGCGATCGGTGCCATTGAATTTGGTGCAAGTCATTATCCTTATATGGTCGCTATGCATGCGGGCTTTTTTCTCTCACTCATGGTTGAGGTATGGGGGTTAAACAGGACGCCGTCACGCTATTTTATTGTGCTGCTCATTTTCCTGCTGGCCACACAGGTGATTCGATACTGGGCATTATGTTCTCTTGGGACATATTGGAATACAAAGATTTTAGTTGTACCAAATGCGATGATGGTGAAAAAAGGACCTTATCGCTGGTTAAAGCATCCTAACTATGTCGTGGTGGCGATTGAGCTTATGCTGATTCCGCTATTGTTTAATGCCTATTTTACCGCCATTTTGTTCACATGTTTAAATGCATGGATGATGGCTGTGAGAATTCAAACAGAAGAGAAAGCGCTCAATCAGTATTTGTTAAATTAATATTGAAAATCATTATCAATTGTGATACACTTTCATTAATGAAAAGCATTCTCAATCACGAAGGATGGACGGTGATCACATGACAATGGTTTTCTTACTCGGTACGGTCTGTGTATACAGCCTATTAATTGGCTTCGTATTAAAAGGTGTTTCTAAAAAATCTGCTTCCTGATCGCAGTCAATTGCGACTGATCGGGCAGCAGATTTTTTTATTTCCTTAGATCAGAAGAAAAATCTCTTCATTTTGTGTAAAATGGTATCACATACATAACTGACTTTTCTAAAAACAAAGGGGTTTATCGTCATGAAAGACTTGTCTATTCGAGATTCGATCGTTCAAACTACAGGTGCTTTATATCAAAGCCTTCTCAAAAGGGATGATCATGAACGCGCAGTCAAACTTGCATCGATTATCAAAAAGGAAGCAGAAGAAGAAGTGTATATCGCATTTACCGGCCACTATTCAGCTGGAAAGTCATCACTTGTGAATCATCTGCTTCATGATCACATCCTGCCAACGAGTCCAATTCCAACAAGTGCAAACTTGGTCGTCGTGAGGAAAGGGGAGAGTGAAGTGAAGCTTCACACCTCAGATGGCCGTTTTGCAAAAATGAGCGGTTCTTATGATAAAGAAGCAGTTCAGCGTTTTTGTAAGGATGGAGAACAGATTGAAATGGTGGAAATTAGCGGGGACTATAGAGGACTGGAAGAAAAGGTGGCAGTGATTGATACGCCCGGAATTGATTCAACGGATCATGCTCACTTTTTATCTGCTGCGTCTATTCTTCACCAAGCAGATGCTCTTTTTTATGTCCTTCATTACAACCATGTTCATTCGGAGGAAAACATTCGTTTCATTCGCTCCATTAAAGAGAAAGTGCCAAATCTTTATTTCATCGTCAATCAAGTCGATCGACATGATGAACATGAGACAGCGTTTGAAGACTACAAAAATCAAGTAGTTGATATGCTTCAAAAAGAAGGCATTGAAGAAGAACATCTATACTTTACATCTGTGACTGATGAGTCGCATCCAAGAAACGAAATGATTCGTTTGATTGAGAAACTGCAAGAATTACAAACATTGCCGAAAGCATCGCTTCGCGCCTATACCGAGCAGAAAATAGAGCATGTTTTAAAAGAACATATTGACTCATTAAAAGAAGAGCTGCAGGAAGAGGATCTTGATTTACAGCTTCAAGAAAAAAGAAAAGAAGTGAAGGAACTTGAAGCGAGAAGCAGCTTCATTGAAAATGGAGCAAAACAGTTAGCAGATGAAGTGTCTTCTGAAGTCGAGAACATTTTAAAAAATGCAAATCTAACCCCATTTAAAATGAGAGAGCTCGCAAGTGATTATATTGAATCGAAAGCACCTGGCTTTAAGGTAGGTCTGCTGTTCGCTAAAAATAAAACCGAGCAGGAAAAAGAAAAGCGGGCGAATGAGTTCTTAGCAGATGTCAAAGCAAGAATGAAAGCAGAAGTAGACTGGCATATTGCTGAGCTGCTCAAAAAAGAAGTCAAGAAGCATCAGCTTGGTGAAGAATTATTAAATCAAGTGATGGCGTTTGAAACGCCTGTAGAAGAATCACTGCTTGAAAACGTGATCCATCACGGTGCGACATTTTCAAATGAATATGTTTTGCAATATGCAAAAGATGCTGGTGAAGCACTGAAAAGACAGACGAAACAGAAAGCAATACCATTGATTGAACAAATGACCGAGATGCTGAAAACCCAGCTCCTGAATGAAAAGGGAAAGCAGCAAGATAAATGGGCCCAGGCAGCACAGGAGCTCCAAGCGCTGGAGCAATGCATGGGAAAAAATGATCAAATCAGAAAAGATATTGAGCATGTCTGGGATATATGGCAAAACGGAACAAATGAGCAGATCGAAGAAGATTGGTTTTATGTGAAAAAACATCGGATGCAGCATGACGAGCTAAATCAGAATCAAACATCAACTCATACGGAAGAAAGCGAAAAAGAAAATCAGCAGCAGATAAAGCTTGATCAAATGCGACAATCACAGCATATCCCGACAGCGCAGTCGATTGACCAGTTTGAGCAGCTTTCTCAAATTTTAATGCCATTAAACGCGCTTGGGTCTCAAAGAAAGTCCTTTGAAAAACGAACAAAGCGGCTGCAAGCGAAGGAATTTACACTCGCCTTATTCGGTGCTTTTAGTTCGGGGAAATCTTCGTTTGCCAACGCCCTTGTTGGGAGAAAGGTGCTGCCATCATCTCCTACACCAACGACGGCCACGATCAATAAGCTGACGCGGCCGACAGAAGACCATCCGCATGAAAGTGTGAAAGTAGTGTTCAAAACCGAGCAGGAAATATTAGAGGAGCTCGATCAAATTCTCGGTTATTCTATAACAGAAGAAAAGGGAGATACGTTTCAAGCGAAACTCGAGCGAACACTGAAAAAAAGAGAGCTTGAACAGGATCACCGCATCATTGTTGACCATTTTTTAAACGCTCATGAAAAGTTCCGTGATTCCATTCAAAAACAAACACCGCTCAATGTCACCCTGCAAGAATTAAAGCCATATGTGGCAGAAGAGGCTGTTTCTTGTGTGGTGAAGGAAGTGACGGTCTATTTAAGCACACCTTTAACAGATAAAGGACTGACGATTGTTGATACACCAGGCGCCAGCAGTATGAATAAACGTCACACAGAGATTGCCTTTCAATATATGAAGGATGCTGATGCCCTTCTTTATTTAACTTACTACCAGCATTCTTTCTCAAAAGCAGACCGGTCATTTTTACGTAAACTCGGGCTTGTAAAAGATTCATTTAGCATGGATAAAATGTTTTTTATTATCAATGCAGCTGACCTCGCAAAGGATCAAACAGAGCTTGAAACCGTCTTTGACTATGTGAAAAACGAGCTCACAAAAGAAGGCATCCGGCATCCAAACCTTCATCACGTATCCAGTAAGGAAGAGATCGAAGGAAAGGGACAGTCGCCTTATAACCAGTATGCACAGCTTAGAACACAGCTCGACTATTTTATTGAGGAAGAATTAACGAAAGATGCGATTGAGCTTCTGTATTTTGAAGCTAGTACATTATGTAGAACAGTTGAGAAGCTGCATGAGACGCTGCATCAGTCGGAAGATGAAAAGCAAGCAGAAAAGAAAAAGATAAACACATCCTATGAAGCGATCGTTGATCAAATGAGTCATATTAAACGATCTAAGCTAGTGACAGAAAGTGTGAAAAAGGATTTGCACGAACAGCTTTACCACATTGTTCAGCGCTTGTCACTTTATGCAAATGATCTGTTAAAGACAGCCTTTTATCCTGGAATATCTCAAGGGGACTTCAGACAGGAGTTGAAAAAAGCGCTGGAACAGGCGTTAAAGGATTATGAATTTGAATTTGTACAGGAGATAAAAGCGCTTGATATTCGAATGGAATCGTTTATCACTCAATACTTCAAAGAGGAGTGGGAGAAAGGATTACAGGCTGCGTGTGCAGAAGATCCTTACTTTTCTCTCCGGCTGTCGCCGCCAGATGAGAAAAATGCAGAGCTGAAACAAATTGAAGTGGAAGCGGACCTGATGCCGTTTGAGCCGCTCTTAAAGAAGCAAAAATCAGCGAAAGCTTTCTTTGAACAGAACGGGAAGGCAGCGTTTATTGAAGCGATTCGAGATGTTCTTTTCCAGTTAACGACGAAATGGGCAGATAAAGAAAAAGAAGAACTACAGAGCAGATACGATATGATGGTGAAGACCTTTACTGAAAGATATGAAACAGAAGCGCTCAAGCAGCTGAGTGAACAAAAACAAACATTTATCATGAGCTTGACGACAGATGCGAAAGAGCAGGCGATGATAGAACAAGTATACAAACAAACAAATGAATGGAAGAACCAGTTGAAAACCATTTGATTCATGATAGACTATATAAAAAAGAAAGCAGTTGATAAAAAATGACGAGCGTACACGAAGAGATTTCCGCACATTCACAAAAACAGAATGCTCATATCAAGTCGTTTCTTGCGCTTGAGCAGAAAAGAGAGCAGGCAATAGAGACTGCTGTTTTCAAGTGTGAGCAAAACGAACCATTTACAACTGACGAGATCAATGCGATTACCTCGAAGATGAATGAGCTTGCACGAGGCGGAATTGTTCCTCTGCGTAAGCATGTCACAATTGATATGGTCAGGGAGTATGTCGAACGAAAACAGAAGTAAAGAGTAACTTTCTCTTTTTTTGGTCATCTTAACAAGTGAACCGAGAAAGGGGAATGATGATGGAAAAAAAGCAGCATGCAAAAAAGCAGGATGAGCGTAACCCTAAACAAAAAGAGATGCCGTCCTACGCAGAAGCAGAATCGAAAAAAATGCAATACGGTCAAAAGTAATCCCCAGGTGCCACTTCTTTTCCAAAAGAAGAAGGCGCCTTTTTTATGTCGAATTCTATGTTCTATGATAGAATAGGAGTATTGTTTTGAAAAAGGGAGTTTATAAGAATGAATAAACACGTATTGCTTGTTGATGGCATGGCGCTTCTATTCAGATCGTTTTATGCAACGGCTGTCCATCGAAATTTTATGATAAATGATCACGGTGTCCCGACGAATGGAGTAAATGGCTATTTGAAGCATTTATTAACCGCTGTTCAGACATTTGAGCCAACCCATATTGTTTGCTGCTGGGATATGGGAAGCCAAACATACCGAAATGAATTGTTTCAAGATTATAAAGCAAATCGAGGAGAGGCACCTGTCGAGCTCATTCCGCAATTCGATTTAGCAAAAGAAGCGACAGAAGAACTAGGAATTGTAAACGTTGGTATAAAGGGCTTTGAGGCAGATGATTGTATCGGCACGCTGGCGGCAGTCTATCAGAATGAAGCACGTGTGACTGTCCTAACTGGGGACAGAGATTTGCTGCAGATATTGAATGAACAAGTGACGGTTGCTTTAATGCAAAAAGGAATCGGGAACTATAAACATTATACAAAAGCCTTATTTGAAGAGGAAATGGGTATCTCTCCAAAGGCGCTGATCGATATGAAAGCACTTATGGGGGATTCAAGTGACAATTACCCAGGCGTCAAAGGAATCGGAGAAAAAACAGCATTAAAATTTATTCAAACATATCAAACCATTGACGGATTATTAGAAAATGTTCATGAACTAACGGCTGCGCAGCAAAAGAAAATGCAAGCAGGATTAGAAGATTTGAAGCTTTCCCGTCTATTGGCAGAGATCAAATGTGATGTCCCGCTGAGCTGTCCAATTGATGAGACGAAGGTGAACATCAATCAAGAACGGGCTGCTGCCATGCTGCGATACCATCAAATCAAAGGAATTGAACCGATGGTAAATCGGTTAAGTAAAATAGAGATCAGCTAAGCTAAGCTGATCTCTAAATTCATCTTTTTGTGTTGCTTTTCTTCGCTCTATTTTCGAGCTGAGATAGTGGCTGCTTATCTTTTGTTTGCGCATCACCTTGAGGGGTTGTCCCATTTGTGACACGACCTTTATTTTCTTTATCCAATCAGTATCACCTCATACATTAGCATAACCGAAAAAAAGCGATTCATCCTTTAGAAAGGTGAATCGCTTTTCTAGCGAGCTGATCAGCTACTTGATTTTCCTTGCTTGGAATCCACTTAATGAAAAATAAATCAAACTGGCTTTGAAGCTCGATCATCTCTTTTATAAAATGCTGAAAGGCTGGATTTTTAGCAAATCCTGCATTGGCCGCACGGTCAACTACCTGTGAATCTGTTCGAAACGAAACGGATCGCAGTCCTTTTTCTACGCAGATTTTCATCCCTTCAATGAGAGCGGAAAATTCTGCTTCGTGATTGCTCATTGATCCAAGAGGAATCGAGAAAGATTCTGCCTTTCCATCATATTTAATGAAAATACCGATGCCAGAAGGACCCGGATTACCTGCGCTAGCACCATCAATGTATATTTCAGCTGGCAATTTATTTCACCCTTTCATCAAGCGGAACCATTTTTTTCGCTGCATACGCGTATGGTGTCGCAATCGCGGCGACGATAAATTTAATCACATAAGTCGTGATGAAGATTTCGATCCATACATGAAATGGATAGGTCCCAAGAAAGGCAATCGTTGTGAAGATCAGTGTATCAAGCAGCTGGCTGATCATCGTACTTCCAGCGTTGCGCACCCAGAGCGCACCATCAGAAGGAAATATCCGGCGAATAAACGAATATACATAAACATCTAACATTTGACTGATGATATAAGCAGCAAGACTGCCAAGAGCGACCCTTGGCATAAAGCCAAATATGGTTTCCAGCGATGTTTGAGAAATGTCAGATGGAGCGGGATGGAAAAGTAAAGCCTCCTGCATGACAACGGTTAGTGTTAAAAGGGTGGCAAAACCAATCCAGACAGCTTTTCTCGCTTCATTTTGTCCATATTTTTCATTCAATACGTCCGTTGCAAAGAATACACTGCCGTATAAAATGTTTCCAAGTGTTGCTGTTAAGCCAAACAATTCAACGGTTTTGACCACTTGTAAATTTGCAGCAACCGTCGCAAAGCCAATCCAGACGAAAAGGCCCATCTTGCCAAATCCTTTATAAAATAGAAGAACAATGATAAAATTAATGATCGCAAATAAGATCCAAATACCTTCATTAAACAAGTGACATGAACTTCCTTTCTCATTGTAAAATGTAACTTTTTGATTATAGCATAACGTATGTTTACCTTAAAAGCACGGGAAGGCGATGTGATCAATGAAATTAAGAGCACACTATACAATGAAAGTGAAATCGATTGGGTCCATTGCTTTTTTCCAAGAAGATTGGATGGAGCTAGAAGAGGCCTTGATTTTAGCCAAACATATCGATAAAAAAGAACCACAGTCCCTCCTATCATTTGAAGATGAAAAAGGGGCGATGTGGTCTATTAAAGAACTTGAAAAGCTAAATGAAGAACTAAAGCTTGAACCTGATCAGCTTCAGGTCTATTTTGATGCAAGTTTTCACAAAGAAACAGGCGACTCTGGTCTTGGGGTTGTCGTCTACTATAAGCTCGGAGAAGATGCTTATCGTCTGAGAAAAAATCAGCCCTTCAAAGGAATCACCAATAATGAAGCAGAGTATGCGGCTTTATTTGAGGCAGTCAAAGCTTTAAAAGACCTTGGAGCAAGCAGAAATTCTGTCACGATTAGAGGCGATTCACTTGTTGTCATGAATCAATTAAAAGGAGAATGGCCTTGTTATGATGATATACATAACAAATGGCTCGACCGGATTGAAGAGGCTTTAAAAGAGCTGAGGCTAACGCCAACCTATGAAGTCATCGATCGTAAACAAAATGCAGAAGCGGATCAGCTTGCAAGGCAGATGCTTGCAGACGTTCCAATTGAAAGTAAATTGAAATTAGAAGCAGACGGAGCTGAATAATGTGGATAAAAAAACAGCAGTACAAGAATTGACGGATCTCCAAGACACGTATTGTTCAGATTGTTTGATTAAGAAGCACTTTCGAAAAGAATATGGAAAAAAATACGCCCACTCCTTTTGTATTCAGCAATGCACAGTAGGAGAGAAAATAAAAGAATACGGACAGACGCTGCTTAAAAAGTAAGCGGCTGCCGCCCCGGTTTTCCCTGCTCAAACATCCGCTCATGAAAAAAAACGGATAGAATGTGTAAAAAAAGAACATATTCTGAAAAATGAGCCGATATAACTATAGAAAGTTTTGGTTGAGTTACTTTTTGACTAAGTGACGGATAATAGAGGAAAAGGGGAAGGCCGGCATGGATAATAAGGATTTCGAAACGGTATTACATCGAACATTTCAAGAGGTATACAGCGATCTAGAGCAGCTAGTAGATGTAGCAAAGAAGGGAAGACCTTTTCTCGAAAAAGATATTTCTGAAATTGAACAACGACTGAAACAAAATATTTTAGCCATTGAAATTCAGCTGAAAATCAAATAAGAGAGGCATAAGCCTCTCTTTATTTTGTCGTTTCATCATTGATTTAGTTGATTAAAGTTTTGTTACGTTTGCAGCTTGAGGTCCACGATTACCTTCAACGATTTCAAAAGAAACTTCTTGTCCTTCTTCTAAAGACTTGTAGCCGTCACCTTCGATAGCTGTGAAGTGAACGAATACATCGTCTCCGCCTTCAACTTCAATGAAGCCGAAACCTTTTTCATTATTGAACCATTTTACTTTACCGTTTTGCATATTGCTTTTTCCTCCTAGTACTGTAGCACACCTTTTGGCATACTAAAAAAAATTTTCATCACCTAACGACTTTGCAGTTGTTAAATGATGGTTCCACTATACACCATCAAAAGTAAAGCGTCAAGCAGGCGAGCCAAATTTTGAGCAGAATGTTTGATTTTTTTGTTTTTTTGGTGAATAACAGTGAAATATAAAACGTTCTTTTCGGAACCTCACGTGCAGCTTGTCCGTATATAAAAAAAATACAGAAAGAGGTGCAATCATGAATCGTTATACACTTGAAGAATTTGTTCAGAATACGCAGCAAGAAGATAAAGGAGAAGGTGTCTTCGAACTTGAAACATCAAGACTTTTAGAAATTAATTTGACTGACACGATTTGGGCAAAAACGGGTTCCATGGTTTCCTATCGAGGGAAAATCAAATTTGAACGTGAAGGTGTTTTTGAGCACGGCGTCTCAAAAATGTTCAAAAAAATGCTCTCAGGAGAAGGCACCTCACTAATGAAGGCGACAGGTGATGGGAAATTATATATGGCAGATCAAGGTAAAAAAATCTCGATTCTTCGTTTGGCTCAAGGAGAATCCATTTTTGTGAATGGAAACGATCTGCTCGCGTTTGAACCATCTGTCCGCTGGGATATCAAATTGATGAAAAAAGTGTCTGGCATGCTTGCAGGTGGATTATTTAATGTCAAATTAGAAGGGCCAGGCTTAGTAGCAATCACAAGTCATTATGAGCCGCTGACACTCATTGTTCAGCCGGGTGACTCTGTTTATACAGATCCGAATGCGACTGTTGCGTGGTCAGGGGATTTAAAAACTGAATTTGTGACAGATGTTTCCTTTAAAACGTTTATTGGCAGGGGAAGCGGAGAGTCCATTCAAATGAAGTTTACCGGAAGCGGCTTTGTTGTCGTTCAGCCGTTTGAAGAAGTATACACAACAAATGGAAATCAAGGGTGAAGAAAAGGTGTCCGTCATTGACGGACACCTTTTTATGATAATGCGCGAGCATAAGTTTTGTTATTCATGATGAGATCTGACTGCTCGACGATATCTTCCAAAATGGTTTGGGAAGATTGTTTTAAGTGCAGTTTTTTCATGTTTTGTTTCATTGTTTCTAATTTTTCTTCATCCTGCAGTAAGCTGGTCACAGATTCTAAAATGTCTTCATGTCTGTTAATGACAATGGCAGCGCCATAATCCTCAAAGAAAAGAGCATTTTCCTTTTCTTGTCCAGGGACAGGCTTGTAAAGAATGACTGGGACACCGATTGCAGTTGCTTCTGTTAAAGTAATGCCGCCTGGTTTTGTAATCATACAATCTGTTACTCTGAACAATTCATCAATTTGTTCCACATATCCAAGCGCCTTCAATTGATCTGGGTGTGCTTGTTCAAGAACGCTAAGCGATTGTTTCAGCGCGGCGTTCTTTCCGCATACAACAACAATTTGTACTTCACTGTCGAGAAGCAGCGCCTCACATAATTCCTTCACATTTTTTAGTACACCGTGAGCACCGGCCATGATGAGAAGAACTTTTTTATCTGATGATAATCCATATTTCTTATAGATCATCGATTTTGGCACGTCTGCTTCAAACTGTGGTCTAATAGGAATACCTGTCACCTTGACATCGCTTGGATGTGTGCCGATTTCCACTAATTTTTGTTTCACATAATCGGTTGCAACATAGTATCGGTCGATGTTTTCATGTACCCAAATCTTATGGAGACAAAAATCTGTCATGACATTAAAAGTCGGAATCACTTTACCTGTTTTGTTTCGGTATTCTGGTACCACAATCATTGGGAATGTAATAATGATGATGTCCGGATTGTGTAACTGAATTAATTCATCGAGACGCTTATTTCCCATTTTTAAATAAATGTTAAATTTGCGTTTATTGTAAATTTTATCTACACCGTAATAAAACAAGCGATAAAATTGTTTCCCAATGGAAAAGCTCTTCAAGTATAAATATTGAGTCACTTCTGACACAATGGGATTCGATTCTTGATACAAATTAGAAACTACAACATGTTCAAACCCTTGGGATTTGCATTCATCATACAGTGTTTTTGCTACCTGCATATGTCCATTTCCATAATTTGCGGTCAAGATTAATATTTTTTTATTGGTATTCAAGAATATTCACCTCAAATGTAATCAACAACAACAAAACTTCGTACGAAAACTATTAATCTCATAGGTCTACATATACATAAAGATAACATATAAACAGTTAGAGCATATCATTCGTTACGAAAGAATTAAACTAATTTTAAAAAACAAACAGATTCAATTGATAATGGAAGACAGAGCCATTTGTATTTTAACACATTTTGACGATTTATCATCAGACCACAGTCTATTTTATTCCCAAACGTATGGTGTTTCTTGATAAACATAATAATTAAGCCAATTCATAAACAATAAGGTTGCATGGGCTTTCCAGCGATTTACTGGAATTAATGTGTCACCATCTTCTATAAAATAGTGGACAGGTTTTTGGACTGTATCATGTTTCAATAAATCTCTTTCATATTCCTGCATCAATGTATCTGTATCATATTCAGGATGTCCAGTTAAAAATACTTGTTTATCATCATCTGAAACAATTAAACAAACACCCGCTTCTTCAGACATACTCAAGACTTTCAAATTCGGCGTGTTTTTTAATTGTTCTGTATTAATATCTGTATGCCTAGAATGTGGGACATAGTATACTTCATCAAAACCTCTGACTAATCTTTCTTTTTTCTCTTTCACAATATGCTCAAATACGCCAAATTTTTTCTCGGGAAGCTTGATTTTTTCAATCCCGTAATGGTGATATAAACCTGCCTGTGCACCCCAGCAAATATGAAGGGTAGACGTCACATTGGTTTTACTCCAGTCCAAAATGTCCTGCAGTTCTTTCCAATAAGAAACTTCTTCAAAAGGTAAGTGCTCGATTGGTGCGCCAGTGATGATCATTCCATCAAATTTTTTATAGCGAATCGATTCAAAGGTCGTATAAAATTCATCTAGATGCTCTCTCGACGTATTCTTCGGTGTATGTGTACTTGGAATCAAAAACGTAAAGTACACTTGTAAAGGAGAATTTCCGAGCATTCTCAGCAGCTGCGTTTCAGTTTGTATTTTTTTTGGCATTAAATTTAAGATCACGATATTCAAAGGACGGATATCTTGCTTGAATGCCCTTGTCTCATCCATGACGAAAATATTTTCGCTCTCTAGTATTTGTTTTGCCGGCAGATGAACTGGTATGTTAATAGGCAACTCGCCACCCCCTGAACCAAAGCTAATTTCACTTCATTATAGGAACTTTCTGGCGATATTTCAATGTTTCAATTATGTTACAATGAAAAATAGAGCAAAAAAGAATGCTGTTTCTGTAAAAAAAGGAGGCCGTTTTGTTATGATCACAAAGCATTTATCAGATATTGACATTGCCCAAAAGGCTAAGCTGAGACCGATTCAAGACATCGCAGCAAAGCTGCAAATACATGACGAAGAATTAGAATGCTATGGTTTCACAAAAGCGAAAATTTCTTTGACTATTTTTGACCGTTTAAAGAAACAAAAAGAAGGACACGTGATTCTTGTCACTTCGATTAACCCTACGCCAGCAGGTGAGGGGAAATCCACCGTAACTGTCGGCCTTGGTCAAGCCTTCGAAAAAATTGGCAAAAAAGCGATCATTGCGATGCGTGAGCCATCATTAGGTCCTACAATGGGGATTAAAGGCGGAGCAGCGGGCGGAGGATATTCACAGGTGCTGCCAATGGAAGAAATCAATCTTCATTTCACAGGAGATTTTCATGCCATTACATCTGCACATAACGCCCTATCTGCATTTATTGATAACCATATCCATCACGGAAATGAACTTGGCATCGACACGCGGCGCATTGTGTGGAAGCGGGTGCTTGATTTAAACGATCGTGCATTAAGACAGGTCGTTGTCGGACTTGGCGGTCAGTTAAATGGGTATCCTAGAGAAGACGGATTTGATATTACAGTGGCTTCCGAAATGATGGCGATCCTCTGTTTAGCAGAAGACTTAAACGACTTAAAAAAACGTCTTTCTTCTATTGTTGTTGCCTATAATCAAGAAGGAGAGCCAGTCACTGTGGGAGCACTTGGATATGAAGGTGTTCTGACGTTACTTTTAAAAGATGCACTCAAACCGAACCTTGTTCAAACGATTGAAGGAACCCCAGCCCTTGTCCATGGCGGTCCTTTTGCTAATATTGCACATGGATGCAATAGTTTAATTGCTACCAAAATGGCAGCAAAATTAGCTGATTATGTCGTAACAGAAGCTGGATTCGGAGCAGATCTTGGAGCAGAAAAGTTCCTGCACATTAAAACAAGAGCTGGTGATTTCAAACCTGGTGCAGTTGTCATTGTGGCGACAGTGAGAGCATTAAAGATGCATGGCGGAATCAAGAAAACCGAACTCAAAGAAGAGAATGCACACGCCGTATTAGAAGGTATACATAATTTAGAAAAGCATATTGAAACCGTGCAAGCTTTTGGTCTTCCATATATTGTCGCGGTAAACCGGTTTATGACGGATACAAAAGAAGAGATTCAAGTGATAGAAGATTGGTGCGGCAAACATGGCCATCCAGTCAAAGCCGTGAATGTATGGGAAGAAGGGGGCGAAGGCGGGACAGATCTTGCCGAGGAACTAGCGTCACTCATTGAAAAGAAAAAGAACAACTTTACCTATTTGTATGAAGAGAACGATTCCATCGAAGAAAAGTTATCTAAAGTGGCCAAAGTGGTTTACGGGGCAGATGGGGTCACGCTCACAACTAAAGCAAGAAAGCAGCTGGCTGCCATGGAGGAAAACGGCTGGGCTCATTTGCCGGTTTGTATGGCAAAAACACAATATTCTCTTTCGGATGATCCAGCTTTAATCGGCAGACCTAAAGGCTTTACCATTACGATTCGAGAGTTAAAACCATCTGTAGGAGCAGGGTTTATTGTAGCCTTAACCGGAAGCATTTTGACAATGCCTGGCTTACCTAAAAAACCTGCGGCTCTCGAAATGGATTTATTAAAAGACGGCAGTGTGACAGGACTCTTTTAAACGGGAGCATAAAAAGCGATTTTCTAAAAGAAGCATGTTACGATAGGAAAAAGTGAATCCTAGGAGGCTATGAGATGTCAATTTATGATATTCAGGTCAAGACCATTAATGGTCAGGAACAATCGATGGCAGATTATAAAGGAAAAGTGCTCATTATTGTAAATACAGCAAGCAAATGTGGGCTGACTCCTCAATTTAAACAATTACAAGAGCTATATGATCAATATCATGAAAAGGGCCTTGAAATTTTAGGATTTCCGTGTAACCAATTTATGAACCAAGAGCCAGAAGGAGAAGAAGCCATTCAAGAATTCTGTTCTTTGAATTATGGAGTGACCTTCCCTATGTTTGCGAAAGTAGATGTCAATGGCGAAGAGGCGCACCCGCTGTTCAAGCATTTAACAAGTGAAGCGAAAGGTGTGCTTGGGACAAAAACAGTGAAATGGAATTTCACAAAATTTATCGTGGACCAAGACGGAGAAGTTATTGAACGATTCTCGCCGAAAACACCACCAAAAGAATTAGAAAGCTCAATCATTGCTCTGCTTAACAAATAAGATGCTGACAGTCATGCAGCGAAAACAATTGGAGGCAGCTGCCTCCTTTGTTTCAGACAGGCTGAAGAATGAACCGACTGGACACGATGCGGCTCATGTTGCTCGTGTGCGCCAGCTTGCCGTTCGTATTGCAAATCAGGAAGGCGGCTCTCTTTTTATCATCGAAATGGCGGCGATTGTACATGATGTCATTGATGAAAAGCTGTCAAGTGAATGGAAGGTCACTGAAAAGCAGCTTGAGAACCAGCTCCTTTTGTGGGAATTGGACACGCGGGATGTCCGCTATATCATGGACATTATTACAACGATGTCTTTTCGTCATCGGCATAAGCAGTTTAGGCCAATGACGTTAGAAGGGGCCATTGTTCAAGATGCGGATAGGCTGGATGCGATAGGAGCAAGCGGTATCGCTAGAGTGTTTACGTATGCTGGCGCAACAGGTGAGCCTCATTATACAGAGGACACGCAGCAGGGCTCTGTGCTAAAGCATATGGAAGAAAAACTGCTCAAATTAAAAGACTTGATGAACACTCATGCAGGAAAGCAGCTTGCTGATGAGCGGCATGAATTGATGAGTTTATTTATCAAGAAGTGGAAAGAAGAATGCGGCCTTACAGATGAGTAGGGTCTTTATGTATGTAAGGAGGATATATCAATGAAAATAACAGCAATAGAACCAACGCCAAGTCCGAATACCATGAAGGTTATTTTGACAGAAGCACTTGCCGGTGGTAAAAGCAACAACTACAAAAAGGATCAAAAAGACGAAGCGCCAGAAATGATTAAGCGTATTTTAAGCATTGAAGGTGTAAAAGGGGTTTATCATGTTGCAGATTTCTTAGCGGTTGAGCGAAATGCAAAGTTTGACTGGCAGGGAATTTTACAACAGGTCAGAGAAGCCTTTGGACAAGAAACAGAAGGTCTTCAGGAAGGATCGCAGTCAGGCGATGACACATTTGGTGAAGTGAAAGTGTTTGTCCAAATGTTTAATGGGATTCCAATGCAGGTCAAACTGTCAGACGGTGAAAGAGAAGAGCGGTTTGGCATGCCTGAACGTTTTCAAGCAGCCATTTTAAAGCTTAGAAGCAGCTCAGACAATGTCGTGTTTGAACGTGTGTGGAAAGAACACGGCGTTCGTTTTGGAGAATTTGCTGATATCGGTCAGGAAGTCACAGAAGAGCTGCAAGCAGCCTATGATGACGAGCGTTTAGCTCGATTAACAGAGGCGGTTAAAGAAGGGCAGGAAGCTGTAGATAGACAGGTGAACCGAAAGGCATATGATGTAACAGAAGACATGCTGCAAGAGGAAGATTGGAAAAAACGTTTTGCCCATTTAGAGCAAATGCAGCCAGAGCTAAAGGATATACCTGTTTTAATGAAAGCAATGGAGGATCCCAAAACGTCTATTCGCAGACAAGCTGTTGTGAATGCTGGCATGATTGAAGATCCTGCCATTCTGCCTATTTTATATAAAGGGCTCGAAGACAAAACAGTGACGGTCCGCAGAACGGCTGGCGACTGTATTTCTGACCTTGGTGATCCAAGTGCTATCGAAGCCATGATCGCAGCATTAAAGGACCCGAGTAAGCTTGTCCGCTGGCGTGCAGCTATGTTCCTTTATGAAGAAGGGGACGAAACGGCACTTGAAGCATTAAAAGAAGCAGAGCAAGACCCTGAGTTTGAAGTCAGTCTCCAAGTGAAAATGGCGATTGAGCGCATTGAGCATGGAGAAGAAGCAAAAGGCTCTGTGTGGAAGCAAATGACAGAAAGTAGAAAGAATGCATCAGAATGATGAGAAAGATGAACAAGCTGCCAATGAAAAGCAGCTTGTTTTTCTAAAAACGATAGACAGAAAAATTTTTTTAGAAAAATTATTTTGAATATTGTTGAAATATGCGAAAAAACTCTATATAGTAGTACCAATATAGAATATTGGAGGTCAGATTTTATGACACGAACCTTGCTGAGCGCTTGCTTCAGCAGCCATGTTAGTCATCGGTCATTCATAGGTGGCTAAATAAACAGAAAATTTGTAAAATAAAATCAACTCAAAATCATGCAGTCAACAAGACTTGTAGTATAGGAGGCTTTTTAAACAGATGGCAGAACTACGCAGTAATATGATTAAACAGGGAATCGACAGAGCACCTCACCGAAGCTTACTAAGAGCGGCGGGGGTAAAGGATGAGGATTTCGGCAAGCCATTTATTGCCGTATGTAATTCCTATATTGATATTGTCCCAGGACATGTCCATCTTCAGGAATTCGGGAAGATTGTGAAAGAAGCCATTCGTGAAGCTGGCGGAGTGCCATTTGAATTCAATACGATTGGCGTCGATGATGGAATTGCCATGGGTCATATCGGGATGAGATATTCATTGCCAAGCCGTGAAATCATTGCTGACTCTGTGGAAACCGTCGTATCTGCTCATTGGTTTGATGGAATGGTTTGTATTCCTAACTGCGATAAAATCACACCAGGAATGATGATGGCAGCGATGCGCGTGAATATCCCGACTGTCTTTGTGAGCGGGGGACCGATGGAAGCGGGTAGAACAAGTGATGGCAGAAAAATTTCTCTTTCTTCTGTGTTTGAAGGCGTTGGTGCATACCAGTCAGGTAAAATCAATGAAGAGGAATTAAATGAATTAGAGCAGTTTGGCTGTCCAACCTGCGGATCTTGTTCAGGTATGTTTACAGCTAACTCAATGAACTGTTTAGCGGAAGCACTCGGGATTGCTCTTCCTGGAAATGGAACGATTTTGGCGACATCACCAGAGCGAAGAGAATTTGCGAAGAAGTCTGCAAAACAACTCATGGAGCTCATCAAAAAAGATATTAAACCACGGGATATTGTCACTGAAAAAGCAATTGATAATGCATTTGCATTAGATATGGCACTTGGTGGTTCAACCAATACCGTTCTTCACACATTGGCAATTGCGAATGAAGCAGGTGTTGAATATTCACTTGAACGTATCAATGAGGTAGCAGAACGTGTGCCTCATTTATCGAAACTTGCTCCAGCTTCAGACGTTTATATTGAGGATTTACATGAAGCAGGCGGCGTTACAGCGGCACTAAATGAATTGTCTAAAAAAGAAGGAGCTCTTCATTTAGATACAATGACCGTCACTGCGAAAACGCTTGGCGAGAACATTGCGGGGCATGAGGTAAAAGATTATAACGTCATTTATCCAATTGACAAGCCATTTACTGAAAAAGGCGGCTTAGCCGTTTTATTTGGAAACCTTGCGCCAGATGGAGCCATCATTAAAACGGGCGGGGTACAAGACGGGATCACACGCCACGAGGGGCCTGCGATCGTATTTGAATCCCAGGAAGAAGCCCTTGAAGGTATCATTAATAGAAAAGTAGAAGCAGGACATGTTGTCATCATTCGCTACGAAGGACCTAAAGGCGGACCTGGCATGCCTGAAATGCTTGCACCTACTTCACAAATCGTCGGCATGGGTCTTGGACCAAAGGTTGCTTTAATTACAGACGGACGTTTTTCCGGCGCTTCTCGCGGATTGTCTATTGGACACGTCTCTCCAGAGGCAGCTGAGGGCGGCCCGCTTGCCTTTGTTGAAAATGGTGACCATGTCGTTGTCGATATCGAGCAGCGCATTTTAAGCGTAGATGTTCCAGAGGAAGAATGGGAAAGAAGAAAAGCAAACTGGAAAGGCTTTGAGCCAAAAGTAAAAACGGGTTATCTTGCTAGATATTCAAAACTTGTGACATCAGCCAATACAGGCGGAATCATGAAAATTTAATCTGATATCGAACATTTGAAAATTGGCTCTCTCTATAGTATCCTTTATTCACAACATAAGGATTATAGAGGGGGCTTTTTTATGTCAATGGCATATGAAGAATACATGCGCCAGCTCGTTGTACCGATGCGTCAAGAGCTGACAAGTGCAGGATTTCAAGAACTAACAACGGAAGAAGAAGTAGAACAAACGATGCAAGAAGCAGAAGGAACGACATTTGTCGTTGTCAATTCTGTATGCGGGTGCGCTGCCGGCTTAGCACGCCCAGCTGCTACACAAGCTGTGATGAAGGCAGAAAAAACACCAGATCGAATTGTCACAGTTTTTGCTGGTCAGGACAGGGAAGCAACGGCAAAAATGAGAGAATACTTCACAGGCGAAGAGCCATCGTCTCCATCTATGGCACTTTTAAAAGGAAATGAACTCGTTCATTTTATTCCGCGTGACGAAATTGAAGGTCATGAAATGGAAGACATCATGAACAACGTCTTATCTGCATTCGAAAAACATTGCTAATACACATGTTGAAATGTCCTGTGATCAAATCAGGGCATTTTTTCTTGATCATGATGGAGGAACCGCATGCTTATCACAACAAGCTTTAGAGCAAATGAACAAACAATTGAAACAGCAAAAGCCCTTGCAGAGGATTTACATGGTGAGTATGTAGAAAGGCGCAAACAATCCGTCAAGCAGCTTGCGATGAAACGAGGAGACGTCCTTGTTGTGGGGAAAGAAAGATTCGAATGGTATCAGCCAAATGGTGAAAAGTTCTTCTTCCATCCAAGCTCAGCGATGTTCAGGGTGAAGCGGCTCATGCGCGGAGAAAAGGATCCTTTAATCGAAGCCACGCAGCTTCAGCCGGGCGATTCCTTTTTAGATTGTACGCTTGGCTTAGGATCAGATGCCATTACAGCAAGCCTGCGAGTAGGTACGGATGGAAGGGTCGTCGGTATCGAAAAGAATCCCATGACAGCATTGTTAGTCCGAGAAGGATTAAACACATGGGAGACAGGGGTAAGAGAGGCCGATGAAGCGATGAAGCGGATATCTGTTGTAAGTGGAGACAGTATCGAGCAGCTAAAAAAGCTCTCTGATGAATCATTTGATGTCGTCTATTTTGACCCGATGTTTGAGGAGACGATTCAAGAATCTGCAAGTATCGCACCGCTCCGTCATGCGGCAGAGCACCACTTTGACCACGAAACAGCCGTCCAAGAAGCACTGAGAGTGGCGAGAAAAAGAGTGGTTTTAAAAGATCATTGGAAAAGTACCCGATTTCTAGCAGACTCCTATCAATTTCACGTTTTAAAACGAAAAACCGCCCAATTTCATTATGGATATATTGAGAAAGAAAAAAGCCCTCGCTAAAGGTTCAGGTGTGCAGACAATTCTTTTTAATTCCTTGTCAATCATCTAAAAAAGCCCTTATTCAGGGCTTTTAATCTGTAATCTCCATATAGACAAAATAAAATAATGTCAGCAAGGAAGCCGTAATAAAAAACCCTTCAAGCATACCCATTCCTCCCAAATTTTAGTCGCCTTTACTGCCATTGTAAACGTTTTATTATAAAAAAGAAAGTCTCAAATCGGTGACCAAATTGAATGACTGAAAATTCATTATATGCTAAAATAGCAGTATGATAACTTATGGAAGGAATTAGATATCATGAAGATGTGGATGAGAAAAACGCTTGTTGCGCTCTTTACGATTGCAACTTTTGGTTTAGTCTCTCCTCCGTCGGCTTTGATGACAGACAAGCCCTCTGAACTTTCTTCATCTGATCAAACGCCTTATACAGCTGTTTATGATACATCAGATGAATTGCGCAGCTGGGAACTAACGCAAGAGGAAAGCAAAGAGCAGATAGACCCCTTTGAGCAATATAAGCAAGAGGTGCTGTCAAGTGCAGAAAATCAATCCTTTCTCAAATTTGGCCGTAAAATCACACCTGTCATTGAGGACGAGTACAGAGAAGAGATTCAGCCGAAGATTGAACAAGTGTTAACCGACTATTTAACAAATTTCAAAGATGACGAAAAATTTCAAGATGTTGTGATAACTGATCAGCCTTCAAGCGGAAATGGCGAAAAAATCTTCCACATTTACAACCGCAAGACCGGAGAAGATTTGCTCCGTTTTCATGTCAGAAGAGATCAGCCGCCTCACAGCGGATATTGGTTTAACTTTCATTACCATACAGCAGAAGATGGATTCCAGACGCATCATGAACTCGGTAATATTTACTGGGACAAAAACACCCCGCCGAGCTGGATGAGCCACTAGAAGGAGATGTCATGCCAATTGAAAAAATATACAATGAACGAAATGGTGCAGATTACAAAACAAATGTTAAACGATCGCGGAGTGAAAATTGAAGATATCGCACACATTGTGCTGAAGCTCCAAGAAAAATATCATCCAAACCTTCCACTTAGTGTCTGTATTGAAAATGTTGAAAAAGTGCTGAATAAAAGAGAAATTGTCCATGCAGTTTTAACAGGACTTGCCCTTGATCAGCTGGCAGAAAAAAAGCTTTTGCCAGAACCTTTACAGCACTTAGTTGAAACAGATGAGCCGCTATATGGAATTGATGAGATTATTCCGCTTTCCATTGTCAATGTATATGGATCAATCGGTTTGACCAACTTCGGTTATTTAGATAAAGAGAAATTTGGTATTATTCGTGAATTAGATGAAGGCCGTCCAGGGGAAGTGCATACTTTCCTTGATGACCTAGTCGCTGCACTTGCCGCAGCAGCTGCAAGCCGCATTGCTCACTCACACCAAGATATTAAGGATGAAGAGCAGGAACGAGTGAATCAAGCATAAAAAGAAAAACATGTCTGCTCATCATGCAGGCATGTTTTTTTGGTTTCAAGAAAAGCTGAAATAAGGTAAACTACAACAAGAACATAAATAAAGGATGAAAAAAATGAAACAATACAAAGAGTTATGCCGTCATGTATTACAGCACGGGGATGAAAAAGGTGACAGAACGGGTACAGGTACAATCAGCACGTTCGGTTACCAGATGAGATTTGATTTACAGGAAGGGTTTCCTCTTTTAACCACAAAGAAATTACACCTGAAATCAATCATTCATGAGTTGCTTTGGTTTTTAAAAGGTGATACAAATGTCAAATATCTTCAAGAAAATGGTGTCCGGATTTGGAACGAATGGGCAGATGAAAATGGAGAGCTGGGCCGTGTGTACGGTGCACAGTGGAGATCATGGGCGAGCGGAGACGGCGAGACAGTGGATCAGATCGCAAAGCTGATTCATGATATTGAGCACAACCCGAATTCAAGACGACTGATCGTCAGTGCTTGGAACCCGGGGGAAATTGATCAAATGGCGCTGCCTCCTTGTCATTGTCTGTTTCAATTTTACGTATCAAACGGGAAGCTTTCCTGCCAGCTATATCAAAGATCGGCAGATATCTTTTTAGGCGTGCCATTTAATATCGCTTCATATGCTCTTCTAACGATGATGATTGCCAAAGTCACAAATCTTGAGCCAGGAGAGTTTATTCATACACTCGGAGATGCTCATATTTACCAAAATCATCTTCCACAGGTGAAAATGCAGCTAGAGCGCGAGGAACGCACGCTTCCTACGCTTCGTATTACAAGAGATGTAAAAAGCATTTTTGATTTTACCTTTGATGATTTTGTGCTTGAGAACTATGATCCGCATCCGCATATTAAAGGAGAAGTCAGTGTATGATTTCCATGATTGCGGCGACAGGAGAAGATAGAGTCATTGGTCAAGATAATCAAATGCCTTGGCATTTACCAGCAGATTTAGCGTATTTTAAAAAAGTCACAGGCGGTCATACGATTGTCATGGGCAGAAAAACCTTTGAATCCATTGGACGAGCGCTGCCTAACCGCCGAAATATTGTGCTGACCACAAGTTCTTCTTTTAAAGCTGAAGGATGCGAGGTTGTTCATTCAATTGCTGACATTTTGGCAATTGGGGAACACGAGACAGAGTTATTTATCATTGGCGGGTCTAAGCTGTATGAAGAAATGATGCCATATGCGGATCGTCTCTATATCACGCACATTCACCATGCGTTTGAAGGAGACCGCTATTTCCCGTATTACAATGAAGATGAATGGACGATTGTATCACGCGAAAAAGGCCATCGTGACGAAAAGAACCCCTACAATTATGAATTTGTCGTCTATGACAAAAAAGGATAAGTGAGTAGGAGGAGTCCGGTTGTTTCGTTATTGGTTTTTAACGATTTATGTTGTTGTATCCTTTTTAAAAAGTATGAGGCATTTGTACGATCATGAATTAACAGATCCACGCATTTCTTATACGAAACGAATGCATCTCATTCATGAGCATGCAAAAAGGTTTGCCCGGGGATGTATTGATCAATCAGGATCAGTCATGACCATTCATCAGCAAAAGAAGCTACCAGATGGTCCGGTTATCTATGTCACAAAAGAGCTGAATCCAGTCACGACGACATTATTGACTGGCCACCTTGAGCAGCCATTTGCTTTCATGGCAAAGCCGAAGCTCTTTCGGTATCCGATTTTAAAACAATGGCTTAAAAAAATGGCGGTCATTCATCAGAATCAAACGGATGAGGTCTTATTAGAAGAAGCAAAGGAAAGAATCATGTCTGGGCAGAGTCTACTGCTTTCAGAAGAGTATCGTCATATTGCAGAGGCACTTGCTGCAGAATTCGATTGTCCGCTTGTACCGATTCAAACGAGCGGAACGGATCGTCTTTTAACTGGGAAGATCGTGAAAAGACTGCGTCCTGTCAATGTCGATATTCATATTAAAGCACCTGTCATGATCAGTGATTACGCACAAAAACGTGCATAGAAAAAACCAGCACCCGGATAGTGGATGCTGGTTTTTTTCATGCAGCAGGAATGTTTACGCAATAGAATAAAATACAGAAGAACATCGATGCACTGCCGCCGAGAACAAAGCTGTGCCAAATCGCATGGTGATAGGGGATTTTCCGCCAAATATAAAAGATGGTTCCGACTGAATATAATATGCCGCCTAACAGTAAGAGTCCAAATCCTGCACCTGTTAATTGGATATAAAGCGGTTTGATGGCAATGATAATCATCCAGCCCATTAATAAATAGACGAGAGTAGATACGATAATAAAACGTTTGACGAAAAAGATTTTAAAGACAATCCCACCAGCAGCAAGCGCCCATACAATCGCAAGAAGCGTATAGCCGAGTGCACCTTTTAGTGGTCCAAGTAAAAAGGGTGTATATGTACCAGCAATCAATACATAAATAGCCGAGTGGTCGAGGATTTCAAAAATATCTTTTGTTTTTTTGTGCCGAATGCTATGAAGCAAGGTTGAACTTAAATAGAGCAGCAGCATGGATGCACCAAATATCGAAAAGCTGATAATGTCTGTGACGGTGCCGTATTGAACAGCGAATAAGACGAGAAACACAATAGCTGGTATGGATAAAATAACACCAATGCCATGTGTAATGGCGTTTGCAATTTCTTCTTTTACAGTAAACAATGGATGTCCTCCTTTTATTGAACAGGTATATAACCATCAAGCGACTTCAGGAATGAAAGACCTTCAAGTGTAATTTTCGTTCCGGCCCTGCCTTTTCCTTTCGTCACGTATGCTTTTTTCTCAAGATCATCTAAGCGGTTTCTCACCTGCTGAGGGGTGAGCGGAATGTCTCCTTGTTTGCTTAATTCAGATAAGATGCGTCTGCTGGCCGCTTCTCCTTTTTCATTAAGAGATTTAATGGCTTCCAGCAAGAAAACAAACTCTTGTTTTTCCATTAGTGTAAGCTGGTGTTCTTCCTTTTTACCTTTCACGGCTGAGGGAAGAGGTGCTAATACAAAGGGAGGTAAATGATGTAAAAATACCGTGTGGCCCTCGAGTATGGACGCAGCGTAATGAACGATATTTTTGAGCTCTTGCACATTTCCTTCAAATGGATACTGCTGCAAGGCTTCCCAAACGCTTGGATCAATGTCAGGAGCCATGTTCAGCTCTTGAAAGAAAGCATTTGTTAACACAGGAATGTCTGTTTTTCGTTCAGCTAAAGCCGGAAGAGCCAAATGAAGAACATTCAGACGATAAAACAGCTCGGGTAAAAAGGTAGAAGAAACCCTGAGTGCCTCTATTGATAAAGACGAAGAAGCGATAACTTTTGTTGCAGACGTTTCTAGAAAGTGAATGACCTTGTGCTGCATAGGAATACTTAATACGGCGACCTCATCTAAATAAAGAATTTGATTGTTTTTTTCTGTGAAGGCTTTCTGTAAGATTTCTTCATTCAAGATGGGGCAATACATGTGTGTCATTGCTGCGTGTGGAATAGATGCGTTCGCCATTTCTTGGGCAAATAGTGTTTTGCCAGTGCCGGTGTCTCCTGTTATCAAGACCGGCTGCTCGTTTTTCGAGAATTGTTTTGCCAGATGAATTGCATGCTTGATGTCTTGATGATCTCCATATATAGACGTGAACGAATGTGTAGCCATAGGGTGATTCCTTTCTTTGTGGTTCTAATTGGTTCAATTGTAACACCCAATTAAAACAAATGTACAGGAAAACGAAAAAGTTTTTAAAATTTATGATGGATACATGATCTATTGGTTTATTTTTTGAATATTCATGTTATAATGACAAATTAAATAAGGTTAAAGAGAAAGGATCTTGTACATGAAACCGTTGCTCAAAGAAAATACGCTAATTCAAGTGAAAGACATCTTAAAAGCCCATCAAAATTTGAAGGATGTAGTCATTCATACACCACTTCAAAAAAATGAGCGACTTTCTGAACGATATGAATGTAATGTCTACTTAAAAAGAGAGGATCTTCAAGTAGTTCGTTCCTTTAAATTAAGAGGCGCTTTTAATAAAATGAGCCAGCTTCCAAAAGATAAACTAGAAAATGGCATTGTCTGTGCAAGTGCTGGAAATCACGCGCAGGGTGTTGCCTATTCTTGTAAATATTTAGGCATCCACGGGAAAATTTTTATGCCTGCTACGACGCCAAGGCAAAAAGTATCACAAGTGGAGCTGTTCGGAAAAGAATATGTTGAAATTATCTTAACCGGAGATACGTTTGATGATTCGTATCATGAAGCCGTAAAATGCGGAGATGAAGAAAAGCGCGAATTTATCCATCCGTTTGATGATTTGGATGTGATGGCAGGACAAGGAACGACTGCTGTCGAAATATTAAATGATATCGAAGTGGAGCCTCACTTTTTATTTGCAAGTGTCGGAGGTGGAGGTCTGTTATCTGGTGTTGGTACATATATCAAAAATATCTCACCAGAAACCGAAATCATTGCAGTCGAACCGCTTGGCGCAGCTTCACTGCATGCGTCACATGAGAAGGGCGAGGTTGTGACACTTGATTCGATTGATAAGTTTGTGGACGGAGCAGCGGTTCAGCGGATTGGCGAAAAGACGTTTACATCGCTTCAGTCTGTTGTCGATAAAATCAGTCTAGTACCAGAAGGGAAAGTATGTACAACAATTTTGGAGCTGTATAATCAATGTGCGATTGTAGCAGAACCGGCAGGCGCATTGCCGATCGCAGCATTAGATGCCCATCGCGAGGAGATTAAAGGCAAAAATGTTGTCTGCATTGTCAGTGGAGGAAATAATGACATCGGCAGAATGCAGGAAATCAAAGAACGCTCGATGATCTATGAAGGGCTTCAACATTACTTTATTGTCAATTTTCCGCAAAGAGCAGGAGCACTTCGAGAATTTTTAGATGAAGTGTTAGGACCAAATGACGATATCTCACGCTTTGAATATACGAAAAAGAATAATCGAAGCAAAGGTCCTGCGCTAGTTGGCATCGAATTGAAAGAAAGAGATGACTATGCCGCGCTGATTGAGCGGATGGATAAAAAAGGCTTCCACTATGTTGAAGTGAATAAAGATCAAGATTTATTCCACCTATTTATTTAGGCTTAACAGATAATTGGAAAAGAGGATTGATCGTTTGTGCTGCTCAAAACAATATGTTTTAGACGGATGGATGGAGCTCAGATCAAGGTAACAGAAGTCCCTGTTCTAAAGGGAGATGAGACGTATCGTTTCATGCTCACCTTTAGACTTGAAGCTTTCTTGAAAAAAGTCTATGTATCTAAAGGAAAGAGAGCTGTGTACTCTTTCAGAGAGGATGTGAAACGTAACGTCAAGTGGAGCACATATGAACAGATCTATCAGGAGCCTACACTGAAACACAATGCGTAAGCAGGAATCTTTGTCAAAGGGGGTAAGTAGCCATTTTGAAACGGCTGCTGCTCAGTTTGGCAAGGATTTTTTTCGTGACAAGAAGAAAATGTGACAATTTCAAAAACGTTAGGTCAGTTGTTTTCAAGTGTGCAGGAAATAAGGTAATATCATAAGTAAAGACTAAGACAGCAAGGATGAGACGATAGTGAAACAAATTAAAATTGTAACAGATTCAACTGTGGACCTTCCGCAAGAAAAAATCAATGATCTTTCCATTCACGTGATTCCGCTCAATATCTCCATTTCTGGAGTTGATTATATTGACCGAGTGAATATACAGCCAGATGAATTTATTGAAAAAATGGAGGCCGCTGAGGAACTGCCGAAAACGTCTCAACCTGCGATCGGTCAATTCGTCGAATTATATGAAAAGCTGACGGCAGATGGAAGCGAAGTGATCAGTATCCATTTAACTGGTGGAATGAGTGGTACTGTTCAAACTGCTGAAAGCGCTTCGAAAATGGTGGATGGAAATATCACGGTGATTGATTCGAATTTTATTTCCTATGGATTAGGATTTCAAGTCATCAAAGCAGCAGAACTAGCCAAAAAGGGTGCAAGCCGTGAAGAGATTATCACAGAATTAGATAAAATCCGTCATCAAACAAAGCTATATGTCACGATCGATACATTAGAAAATCTTGTCAAAGGCGGCAGAATTGGAAGAGGAAAGGCGCTCATCGGCTCACTTCTTCACATCAAACCAATTGCCAGCTTAACAGACGGGGTATATACGCCAGAAGCGAATGTGAGAAGCTACTCTGCGCTTGTCCGCCATCTGACAAAACAGTATGTACAGGCGGTGAAGGGAAAAACAGTTCAAGCCATTGGGATAGCACACGCAGATGCATTAGAACTCGCTGAAAAGCTAAAAAAAGCGCTGCTTGATCACACACCTGAAGCACTGATTGACATCGCCTACACAACACCGATTATTTCGTGTCATACTGGAAAGGGCGCAATAGGCTTTACTTTTTATACCGATTGATAGAAAAAGGGGATGGACATATCATGTATAGAAAAAGGGGAGCCTTACTTGGTGCGCTTATGATGATAAGCGTGCTTCTTTTAGTCTCATGTTCAAATGGACAAATCAAGGATGCGTTAAATTATCAAATAGAACCGTTTGAGTTTGAAAACCAAGATGGTCAAAAGGTGTCATTGGATGATTTGAAGGGGAAAGTATGGGTAGCAGATTTTATTTTCACAAGCTGTGAAACGATCTGTCCGCCGATGACCGCTCATATGACAGAGCTGCAAAAACGGTTAAAAGAAGACAAGTTGGATGCGCATATCATTTCCTTTAGCGTGGACCCAGAGGTCGATTCACCGAAAAAGCTAAAGAAGTTTGCAAAAGCCTATCCATTGTCCTTTAAAAATTGGGATTTTCTCACTGGGTATTCACAGTCAGAAATTGAAAAATTCGCAATGAAAAGCTTTAAAACCATTGTCAAAAAACCTGAAGATGAAGACCAAGTGATTCATCAGTCCCTGTTTTTTCTTGTCAATCAAGATGGGAAAGTGATGAAAAACTATGATGGGGTGCAAAACACACCATATGATGACATCATCAAGGACATCAAAACGCTGAACCGAAGCTAGCATAAGGATGTTCAAATGGGCGAAAACATGATACACTTTTTTAATCAGAAAAAGGAGGGACATCATCGTTTGAAGGCTCGTTTGATTTTGATTGTGATGTCTCTAGCTTTTGTTCTTTCTGCATGTTCCGCGCAAGAGGCTGGCATAAAGGATAAACTAGAAGACACACCAAAAATAAAAGAACATATTACCATCGCAGCGGTTGGAGATTCCTTAACAGAAGGAATCGGAGATCAAGATAAAAAAGGCTATGCAGGCATGACCCGTGACAAGATAGAAGCAGTGGACGGCGTGAGTTCTGTCACATTAAAAAACTATGCCATTAAAGGCAGTAGAACAGTAGATTTATTAAAAAGATTAAAAGAAAAAAAGGTGCAGGACGGACTGAAAGACGCTGACTATATTTTCTTTACGATCGGCGGGAATGATCTCATGCATGTTGTCCGTCAAAATGTGCTTAATTTGACGTTTGCTCCTTTTCAAAAAGAGCAGGGTCCTTTTGAAGAGCGCTTTAAAACCATTCTTGCTCAACTGAGAGAACAGAATGATCATGCGAAAATCATGTATGTCAGCATGTACAATCCTTTTAAATTCAGTTTGTCTGAGCTGCGAGATATTGATGAAGTCGTTCAAGACTGGAATGCCGCTGCCAAAAAGGAACTCAAAAAAGACGGCAATGCGGATATGGTCAATGTAGCAGATTTATTTGAAGAAGGTTCTGATGAAAAATTACTGGCAGAAGATGATTTCCACCCAAACCAAAAGGGGTACTCTCTTATGGCAAATCGTTTATTCTCCGAAGTGAAAAAAGAAGGACTGCCGAAGGAATAGGGTGAAATAGATGAAAAAATGGAAAAGCTTATTTTTTATTTTACTTGCAATCAATCTATTGATTGTGATTGCCTGCGGTATTTTAATGCTGCTGCCAGGCGGTCAATCCGCTTCAACCAAAGAAGTGAAAAGCGAATATGCTTTTAATATATCCAGCTCAAAAGAATCGCTCACCAGCTTTGTGAATGATTATTTAAAAAATCAAGGATCAAATGATATGCCAGACTTTCATGTAGCGATCGATCAAGATGTGAAAGTAACAGGCGCAATTAAAGCTTTCTCTTCAACGATTGATGCAAACGTCTCATTTACGCCAACTGTTGAAGATAATGGTGATGTGCTTTTGAAAGTGGATGACTTTTCAATTGGACAATTGAGCATTCCGATTAGTTTTGTTTTAAGCTACATGGGTCAGTTCTATGAGCTGCCAGAGTTCGTTCATGTAAAACCGGATCAAAAAACGGTTGAAGTGCGTCTTTCAGAAATGCCGCTGACGAATGATATGTATGTGAAAGCAAACAAAATTGATCTACAGAACGATGAAATTGAATTTTCATATTATCATCCAAAGCAATAGAACGTGTGAGTCAGGAGTGTTATCATGAAGCGAGTCTATCAATATTTTAGTTTACTGTCGTTTTTATTTGCTGCGTACTTTGGTATAACAGCTGCCAATGCTTTAAAAGCAGAAAATATCGATCAGTTTTACTTAAATATTGCCTACTGTGCATTATTTCTTGGCACGATGATTCTTGCTTTTGATTTTCAAAAGCAAGAAAAAGCTGAAGATGTCTCGTAAGGAGCCTTTTCCATTGTAGGAAAGGCTCTTTTTTATAGTTGCCGAGACAAGACCACCTTTGCCATAAGTTCAGGTTCTCCGTTAGCAAAACCATGAAGCAGGATCAGGTATGCACGCTTTGTTTGCAGATGAACTTTTGGGATATCAAGCAGTATACTTTGAGTGCCGGCGGCTTTCAATTCAAAATGATATTTATTCGGGGAGAAATGATGAATGTGGGTACTGTTTACATAATCAAGCTCCTTCGATATGATCCCTTGGTCTCGTTCATATATATCTATAGAAGGAAGGTCCGGAGACAGCTGTACAAATGTAAGTGCTGACAGGTCTTCTTGTTTGATCAAAGTAGTCTGCTGCTCAGTCAGCAGTGCAAATCCTGAACGAGCACCTGTGATACAGAGTGTGTAGACCTCGCCGCTCTTAAATTGAATGCGAGAATGAAGAATTTTTTCATTTGTAGCCAGTTTGAACACTTCTATTTCATACATTCCCTCATCCCACTCCATATAAGCGGTCAAATGGCTGTAAGGCATTGTTTTCATCAGCTGCTTCCGGTTCACATAAACAGCGAGCTCACTGAGATCTGGTGCAGCGTGAAATAATCGAATAAAGGCTCTTGATGAAGGGCTGCTTTGAAGATGCTCATAGGCGGCAGTGAATGGCCGATATGGAAAGTCATGATAAAAGAGCTGCTGCATGTCATCAATCCCTTCTTTCTTATGCAAATGGTGTTTTTTGTAGCGTATGCATGAAAAAGACGATCTGTATAGGCAAAAGAAGCAAAGAAAAAAGCCTGACGTATTCCGTCAGGCCGGCATGTTAAGAAGGAGAAGAATATTGATGATATTCAGCTAGTTTAATGAACGTTTTTTCATCCTCAATTAAACCACAAACACCGCACTGGACTTTCATTTGAGGACCTTGATAGCTCAAGTGAAAAGGAGACAGCTGTTCTCCTTCGTATCTTTCGACAACTGCTCCTGTTGCTGGATCTAGCTTGACAGGTTCTGAAAGCTGCTCAATGAGATTAAAGCGCGTTCTGTTTGTTTTACAGTTTGGACAAAGGTAAGGGCTTGTCATGGTTCATTCCACCTCTTTTTATCCGTAGCATGTCCTGAGCGCTAAAATCTATGCTTAATCCTTTTGACTTTTATCCAGCTTTTTAAATAATTTGATCATTGTTTTTAGTTCTTCGTCATCAAATGATTCAAATCGCTCCATAAAGTATTCCGTTTTCTTTTTCTCAAAATGCTCAGTAATTTCCTTACCCTTATCGGTTAAGTGGATTTTGATGATGCGGCGGTCCTCTTTTGAGCGGATACGGGTGATCCAGCCTTTTTCTACGAGTGTGTCAGTCACAGCGGTAATATGACTTGCTGACACTCCAAGAATGGAAGCGAATTCCGTTACTTTTTTTGCACCTTGCTCACGCAGCAGATTTAAAATAAGAAATTCATTCCGAGATAATTCGTTTTCGAGCAGGCTGTTAATTTCATAACGGATCTGCTTAAATACGGTTCTCAGTAAAGTGTCCATTTCGTACATCATTTGTTTTCTTTGTTCCAATCATTAAACCCCCATTATATTTTAAAGATACGACGTAATGCTTTCTTTTATTTTGGTATACAAGTCGTATCATTTTCATTATTTTTTATCATGTTATAATATGATGATACCATTTTTTAAATGAAGGGGGCACTAATATGTCTGAAAAACAAGAATTAGCCACATTTGCAGGAGGCTGCTTCTGGTGTATGGTTAAACCTTTTGATGAACAGCCGGGCATTATCAAAGTTGAATCAGGGTATACTGGCGGACATACAGTGAATCCGACCTATGAGGAAGTATGTACAAATACAACGGGACATAGAGAAGCGGTTCAAATTACGTTTGATCCTGACGTGTTTCCATATGAGAAGCTGCTAGAGCTGTATTGGCAGCAAATAGACCCAACAGACGATGGCGGGCAATTTGGCGATAGAGGGGAATCTTACCGTACAGGTATTTATGTTCATCATGACGAGCAGCGAAAGCTAGCTGAAGCATCGAAAGAGCAGCTGAGCCAAAGCGGGATTTTCAAAAAACCAATCGTGACAGAAATTTTAGATGCAGGTCCTTTTTATCCAGCAGAGGAATATCATCAGCATTATTATAAGAAAAACAAAATGCACTACGAACGATATCATGTCGGTTCGGGCAGAGCCGGTTTTATTGAGTCCCATTGGAGTGATAAATAATGGCAAATGAAAAAGAAAAGCGTATAAAAGAATTAAACCGCATGCAGTACGAAGTCACGCAAAATAATGGTACAGAGCCGCCATTTCAAAATGAATTTTGGGATCATAAAGAAGAAGGTATTTATGTGGATATCATTTCAGGAAAGCCGCTTTTTTCTTCTTTAGATAAGTTTGATGCCCACTGCGGATGGCCAAGTTTTACAAAACCGCTTGAAGAGGAAGAAGTAGCAGAGAAGGTTGATACGAGTCATGGAATGGTGCGGACAGAGGTTCGCAGTAAAACAGCTGATTCTCATCTAGGTCATGTTTTTCCTGATGGACCAGGGCCAAACGGTCTTAGGTATTGTATAAACTCAGCCGCTTTAAAGTTTATCCCAAAGGATGATCTTGAAAAAGAAGGCTACGGGGATTTGAAACATCTATTTGATTGATCCATTTAAAAATCGTCACATGGAAAGCAGCTGCTTCCGTGTGACGATTTTTTATTTTTTATGATGTGTATGATGTAATTGTTCGATGATGTGGAACAGCTTTTCTTTTGTAATGAGCGGTGCTTCTTTTGAGGTGTAATTCGTTAAGTCGACTTTTTGAAAGGCAGGGTGCAAATGTGGTCTCGGTAAAATGGCATAAAATTGTTCATGTTCAAACAGTGCATCTGCTTCGTGCGGGAATGTGAGCTCCTCGTGAAGCTTTTCGCCAGGTCTTTTTCCGACTACAAGAACATCTGGAGATTTAGCATTGATTTGAGCGGCATATTCATGAAACGCTTTTAAAAGATCGGCAAGCTGTAAGGACTCCATCTTGAGAATGAAGGTTTCGCCGCCTTTCATCATAATTGCTGCTTGAAGTGTGAGGGAAACAGCCTCTTCAATGGACATAAAAAAACGTGTCATATGAGGATCAGTCACGGTCAAAGGTTTTTCATTTAATAGCTGCTGGAGCATGATCGGAATAACGGAACCTCTAGATCCAAGAACATTGCCAAAACGTACAGAGCAAAACCTGGTTTTTTGATTCGGAATACTTTCGTTTGCTTGGAAAAATAGTTTTTCTGAAATCAATTTTGTTGCACCCATGGCATTAGTCGGAGAAACCGCTTTGTCAGTTGAAATGTTGACAACATGACTCACTTCATGTTCGAGGGCTGCTTCAATGACGTGCTGCCCGCCGATGATATTCGTTTGAACGGCTTCGAACGGATTATCTTCACAAGTGGGTACTTGTTTTAAGGCTGCTGCATGGAAAATGATATCCACACCTTTGACGAGCTGTTTCACGCGGCTTGCATCCCGGACATCTCCTAAAGCGAATACGACATTTGGATGATCTGCGTACTCATTTTTCATCATGTATTGTTTGCTGTCATCTTTACTGAAGACGATCACCTTTTTTGGAGAGCAGCTTGTTAATTTATTCACGATTTGCCGGCCGATGGATCCTGTACCGCCTGTAACTAATATCGTCTTGTCGCGAAAAAAGGTCTTCAAAGTCGTTTCTATCTGATTGGACATATCTAATCCCCCAACTCTCATTTCTCTACTTTGCATCATATGTGAAAGAGCGGCATTCGTTTGAGGAAAAGAACCACTTCATGTATAAATTAGGTGAACAAATTATAACCATCTCCTTGTCGTCTTAATAGAATATGGAGAGAAAAGAGATCAACTAGAAAAACGAGAGACCTGAATACTTCAGTACTGCGGTCAGCTCGGGCAGTGAAGAAAATTGTATGGGAGCTGTGCGCGAGGGGAGAAGAGAAGACATGTATAGGGGAAATCGTATTTTAGCCATGATACCTGCATTTAGAAGTCACGACGGCCAGCATGATGAACACATACGCATATTGGCAGAGCGGCCGCTTATCTTTTGGACCATTCAGCCGCTTTTGCAAATGATTGAGTTAGATGAAGTCATCGTCTCTTCGGAGGATGTCAATACGCAAATCATTTCATCTCACTACGGAGCAAATGTGATTGAACTGCCAAGCACACATGTAACAGAACAAACGCCGTCGCTGTTAGCTGTGAAGCATGCGCTTGCTTATTTAGAGCGGGAGGGGAAAACCTTTGATATTGTGCTGTATCTGCAACCATCGTCTCCTCTAAGACAGCCGGCAGATATCGAGAAGTGCTTGCAGCTTTTAGTGGAGGGGGGATATGATTGCACCGCATCTTTTACAGAGGCGTTAGAAAACCCAAATGAAACTTGGACACTTCATGAAAACAATGAAGCTACTTTATATAAGGACAATCATTACTTTTTTATGCCAAAGCATGAGCAGCCATATACGTATGGCCGGCTAAATGGTGCGGTATATGCTTTTCATGCTCATTATGCAAAAGAATGCATTCATTCCTTTTTAGAAGGATCTGTCGGAGCATATATGATGGATCACACGCGGTCGCTTGTGGTGAAACAGGAAAGAGACCGGAAAGAAGCTGAGAACGTCTTATTGGCTCGCCGAGATGCGGAAGATCATGCATAAGCTAGCATTCAACGAGAAAAAGCGCCCAGTTATAGGGCGCTTTTTACAATTTCATAAAGCCTTTGCGGCATCGTATCAAATGTATTCCAGCGAACGGCTTGCTCGTAGTTGTTCAGTGCGGCCGCCTTTCTTTCACCTGCATTTGATCCATAGTATTCCACCTGTTTGATCAAATCATCCTCGTCTTTGTAAAAAGCAAAGCTTGAAAAAGTAGGCGGAGGATGCAGATCCGTCAATTGAAAACTTCCAGTTGCAGCAATGTCAAATGCTCTGTTATTGAGGCTCATATTTTGAATCATGACTTTGTTTTTGTTATACACAAATTGAGCGGGCCTATGCGGATTCAGGACAATCGCTGTTTGCTGATAGATGTCCGCCATTTGCTGAGGACTCAGCCAATTCGTTATAAGTGTGAAATCACGATATTGTCTCCGTGATTTATTTAAATGACGGTGCCATTCCTTACCTGCAACGAGAATGCGCCATTTGTTTTGCTTTAAGAGTGTATCGATGGCTTTGATGCGGTTGGGATAAGGGTAACCAACGAGCGCAATGTCATACGTACACATCTCTTGTGGCGATTCATTTTTCTGAAAAACACGTGTATTTGTCGGAATGGGAAAGTAGTGTGTATTTTCAGCGCCTAATTGTTTGTAAAAAGGCAAAATCCCTTCATCAATCGTTAAGATAAGCTGAGCATCACGTGCGCAAGCAGCTGATACATCTGCATAAAAGGGATCTTCTGTCATCCACAGAACGATCGGGATTTTTTCTTGTTTGAATTGATGAAGTACATCTTTCGGAACATGATCACCGATCATCATCAAAACAAAATCCGGAGAAAATGTCCGGATTTTGTGCATGTTAGTGGGTAGAGATTCTCTATCAATCTTTACACATGAAAAGGGGGAATCAATGAAGCTTTCTTCTACCCATTGATCAAACATGTGATAGATTCCGCCGTAGCCAGAACTGATATAAAGAAGCTTCATGATGACCCTCTCACATTAAGATGTGAATGTAACACTTTCAACTTTATCTACATCTAATAGAGTCGTTGCTGAGCCTGTAGGTGTGACAGAGCTTTCTTGTGTAACAAATACAACACCTGTTGAAGCATCGAATGATACAAATTGAACTGGCCCAATTAAATCTCCTGAGTCAGTGACAATGCTAATGACTGTTCCTGGTGCAAGTCTTGCAAAGATCCATCTTGCTGGCTGAGATACATCGAGTGTTGTAGCAGAATCTGAAGGTGATGCCTCAGCTGCCACTTCACTTAATAAATCGTTCAATTTTTCTTCCATTTGAACTCCTCCTTCTTCGAGATTAGCTGTTAATGCATGAGTAATTGGTTTGAAAAACACTTTCAATAATTCTTTTTTTAATTCAGCACGCTTTTCGCTCATTTTTTCCCCATCCTTTCTTCATCAATTCAAACTCACCCCTATGTATATGCCGTTCATTTTTTTTGGCATAAGCAGAACGCTGATTCCTGATTCTTTTTTTCAATTAATCACTTCACACATTTTTAAAAATGTTTTCAAATGCTGAGGCTAAATGAAGTGACGCTCATACTCTAGTAAAGATTAAATGTGAAGAGAGAGGGATTATGAATGGAATTTGAACAATTATTAGATGGTTGGAACGAAGAATTACTAGAGTCGGAAGGAGTGCTTGAAGTCATCTTGATTTTACTTCTTCTTCGCCTTTTAGAAGAAAGTGAGGAAGAGAATGTGTCAGACATCAAAGAATTACTTCGTCCATGGCTTGAGCTTGGCATTCCAGTGCCGCGTGTTCATTTAGTCAATGGAGATGTACTTCAAAACGTGGTTGTTGTGCAATTGTTTGATACGGTTGCGGTCTTTAAAAACGCGACAAATCAGCTAAGAGTGAGTGTTCCTTTTGTGAACATTGTCAGCTGGGGGGCTTTTTAATCTAATCAAAAAGGATAATGATCATGAAAGTATCGGTGATATTAACAAGCTACAATAAACCAGATTTCATTGATCGTGTGCTAAAGAGTATGGTAGAACAAACGTACCCGCATTGGGAGCTTTTGATTATGGATGATGGCTCAGAACAGGGCACCATTCAAAAGATCCAGCCCTATTTAAGTGATGACCGCATTCGGCTGTATTCGAACACGGTTCATCCGGCAAAACGGCTGTTAACCGCACGATATGCGACGCTTATTAATGAAGCATTAACCCGTATAACAGGTGAGCTCATTTGTTATTTAACCGATGATACCGTGTACCATAAAGATCGTTTGCTTAAAATGGTGGATGTTTTTCGGTCGAAGCCTCATGTAGATATTGTGTATTCCTCGCAACGGGTCGTGCATGTTAATCAGTATTTAGTGGAAACGATGAGTTTTGTTCGAGAAGCAGATCAAATCTTAGAGCATGCGTCCTTTCAAGTGGATCATTGTTCGGTCATGCACAGAAGCCGCTTGCTTCCACTGATTCATGAAAAATACGGACAATATTGGGATGATGAGCCAAAGCACTGGCATCATGCAGATTCTGTTTTTTGGATGAGGCTGAATCATTTCGCTGTGTTTTTTCCATTAAAAGATGTACTGGATATAACGTATAAAACGCCTCATTCCTTTCATCATCAGTTTTCGAGTATGCCCTATGATTTAATTGACGGAACGGTCATTGAAAAAGAAGGGGATTATTATCAAATCGCAGGCGGAAAACTTCATGGAATTGAAAAGCGCTGGATAAATGAAAAGAACAGGCGTGCGATCCGTGTTCCGCTATTATGTGAGATGAAATATGAAATGAAAGAGAAGCTGGCAGTCCCCAATTATACAGTCGTCACCGCAGATCAGGGGAAAACGTTCTTTTATATTGAAGATCAGAAAAAAAGACGGTTTGCTTCAAAACGTGACGTGCAATATTTTCAGTTTCACCCAAAGGAGATCTATACGATTTCAAATGACCAGCTTCAGGCATTTGAGGATGGCGATATCATCAAAGTTTCTCCTTTATTCAGTCCGCCAAACAGGCGGCTGTTTAAATGGAAACAAGATGTTTATTTACTTGTGCATCATGCCTTTTGCCGTATTGATCCTGAGGTCGTGAAGCGGTTTGCTTTTTATCATCAGCCGATTAAGCTGTACCCGTCCCAATTTACGTTATTTCAGGAAGGAAAGCCGATTGTGCCGCTGTATAGGGAATCGCTGCAAGAATTCGATCTGTCACTTTATCAAACATCTGGGCGAAAGCACTTCTCATAAGAGGGGTGCTTTTTTAAATTTTTGCAGGAAGTAGAAAGGATAAAGCGAAACATGAAAAGGATAGAGAACCATTTAAAAATGATCAAGCCGCTGAAAACTCGGCAATTGATGCCAGTTTTTTGGCACTGAAAGTGAGGGGGAAAGAATGGGGAAGGTTGTCGAAAGAGCAGATTGGTTTGAATTAATTTTAGAAGCCATTGATGAAGCCATTCACGTTGTAGATGATCGAGGGATGACGATTTTTTACAATCATAATGCCGCTAAGTTTGACTGTTTACAAAAAGAAGAGGTGATTGGTAAGTACATCCTTGATGTGTATCCCTCTTTAACTGAAAAAACAAGTACGCTCATGCATGTGTTGAGAACAGGAAAGCCCATTTATCATTCACTGCAAACCTATTTGAATAAAAACGGAGAAAAAATTGAAACAGTGAACACGACATTGCCTATTATTGAAGATAACGAGTTAATAGGTGCGGTCGAAGTCGCAAAAGATGTATCAAAGCTGTCAGCTCTTTCCAATCGTTTAGGTCAAAAAAAGCGGATACATGACGCGGCTGAGGTCGAACAAATGCATGATTTTGCTTCATTTTTAACAAATGACCCGCTTTTAAAAGAAATGCTTGAAAGGGCAAAAAAAGCAGCTGCTTATCCATCATCAGTTGTTGTCTACGGAGAAACAGGGACAGGAAAAGAAGTGCTCGTTCAAGCCATTGTCCATGAATCTGACCGAAAAAACCAAGTGTTCATTCCGCAAAACTGCGCAGCACTGCCAGAATCATTACTTGAAAGTCTATTGTTTGGATCTGTCAAAGGGAGCTATACGGGCGCAATTGATCGCAAGGGACTTTTCGAGTTAGCTGATGGAGGCACGCTTTTTCTTGATGAGCTGCAAGCGATGCCGCTCACGCTTCAGACGAAATTATTACGTGTGTTAGAGGATGGCGTTGTCCGCCGCATCGGTGATGCAAAGTCCATTCAAGTGGATGTTCGGCTCATTACTGCGCTCAATATGGACCCATTCGAAGCAGTGAAAAAGCAAATTTTAAGAGAAGATTTATTTTATAGACTGCATGTGTCATCTTTTCATATTCCGCCGCTTCGTGAGAGAAAGCAAGATATCACGCTGCTATCCCGCCACTTCATTCAAACCTATCATCAGCAGTTTTCAAAAAACGTCACACGGCTTTCTGAAGAAACGGAACGATTGTTTATGGCGCACCACTGGCCTGGGAATGTTAGAGAATTAAAACATACGATAGAGCATGCTGTGTTGATGATGCCAAAGGAAGCGGAAGAGATCACCCCTCTATACCTTCCGGCTCATTTACGTGAGCAAAAGCTGGAAAAGGAAACATCTGAATCCTCCTTAAAAAATCAAGTGTCTTCATTTGAACAAACATTGATTCAAGAAGCTTTGCATCAGCATAATGGGAATATTAAAAAAACCGCCGCCGCCTTAAAAATCCCTCGACAAACACTGCAATATAAACTAAAGAAATATGCAGATGCCGAAATGTAGGCACTGCATCCAATTGAATATGAAGGGTAAAGCTCCTTTTCTAAAGAATAGGGGCATTTTCCCATGTTGGCACATAACTTGCATAGTATAAAGTGAATGCTGATAGGGGGAATGGAAATGAATCAGAAATTGTATGAACCGGCACGTCACTGGAAGGACATTGAGCTTTGGAAAGATGTACCTGAGGAAAAGTGGAACGACTGGATTTGGCAGCTGACGCATACCGTGAAAACGCTTGAGGATTTAGAAAAAATCGTAAACTTAACAGAAGAGGAAAAAGAAGGGGTGAAGATATCCACCAAAACCATTCCACTCAACATTACACCCTACTATGCCTCACTGATGAATCCAGACGATCCAAGATGTCCAATACGTATGCAATCTGTGCCAATTGCAGAAGAGCTTCATAAAACAAAATATGATCTGGAAGACCCGCTGCATGAAGATGAGGACTCACCTGTCTCGGGGCTCACGCACCGGTATCCAGATCGCGTGCTGTTTCTTGTGACAAATCAGTGCTCGATGTACTGCCGCTATTGTACGAGAAGACGTTTTTCCGGTCAGATTGGTATGGGTGTGCCGAAAAAGCAGTTAGATGCTGCCATTGGATATATTAGAGAAACACCTGAGGTGCGGGACGTGTTAATTTCTGGCGGAGATGGGCTGTTAATCAATGATCAAGTGCTTGAATACATTTTGAAAAACTTACGAGATATTCCGCACGTTGAGATCATTCGGATTGGAACCCGCGCGCCGGTTGTCTTTCCGCAGCGTATAACAGATGAGCTGTGCGAGATATTGAAAAAATATCACCCAGTTTGGCTGAATACTCACTTCAACACAAGTATTGAAATCACAAAAGAAGCAAAAGAAGCATGCGAACGTCTCGTGAATGCCGGTGTCCCTGTAGGGAATCAGGCCGTCATTCTTGCAGGTATTAATGACAGTGTGCCGATTATGAAGAAGCTGATGCACGACCTCGTGAAGATTCGGGTCAGACCATATTATATTTATCAATGTGATTTATCTGAGGGCATTGGCCATTTTAGAACGCCGGTATCAAAAGGGCTTGAAATCATTGAAGGTTTAAGAGGGCATACGAGCGGTTATGCAGTGCCAAGCTTTGTTGTAGATGCGCCAGGAGGCGGAGGGAAAATTGCCTTACAGCCAAATTATTTATTATCGCAAAGCCCTGACAAAGTCGTCCTTCGTAACTTTGAAGGTGTCATCACCTCTTATCCAGAACCAGAGCATTACGTCGCAGGTCAGGCAGATGCGTATTTCAATGAAATTTATGAAGAAAAACAAGAACCAGCAATTGGTATTACCGCACTATTTGAGGATGAAGCAAGATCGTTTACGCCTGAGAATTTAAATCGAATGAAACGTAGAGAAGCATATGAGACAAATCCTGAGCATGACACACTTAAAAACAAACGTGAAAAACGGGATGAATTAAAAGAGAAGAAATATCAAGCTCAGCTCAAAAAAGAACAAACCGTGAAGGAGGAGAAATAGCCTTGCTGACATGTGATTGGTGTGAGGAAAACAAAGCAAATGCTAAGCAGACAACAGTCTATTGGGAACTGATCACGGGCACACAATCAATTGAAATCATCGAAACGCCGTCCATCTCCTGCACGCACTGCGGTATGACATATCAAAAGGATGAGACGGTCAAAGAGATTGAAGATCAATTAATTTTAGTGGACCAGACAAAACTTCCAGAAAAAATCTCCTATGAAGAATTAATGAGCATGGAGCGGTTATTAAAGCGAAATTACTTTGACTTTTCTTCATAAGTTGTACCTCCGCCTATACAAGTCATCAAATTGCTGTATAATATAACAACAAAATAGAGTGTCGCGGAGGGAAAAACAGGTGAAGTCGTTTTACCATTATTTAATGAAGTTCAGACATCCAAAACCGAAAGATGAAATCAGCCATTTTGCAAATGCTGCGTATGAAGATCACAGCTTTCCTAAAGCTTCCACAGATTATCATGAGCTGTGTGCTTATTTAGAATTAAATGGTGATTATCTAAGCTCAATGACAACATTTGACGAAGCGTTTGAGCAATATGAAGTAGAAGTCAAAAAAAAATAACACACAACCGCTTGTTCCATATGGGAGAAGCGGTTTTTTCATGAGAAATAAAATGGCGTTTTGCATGGTGTGGTTGCCCATGCAGAATTCCTTGCGCCGGCATACGATACGTTAAGACCAAAAGTCGGGCAAGGGGGAGACAGAATGAAGGCGAAAGCACCAAAATATCAAGTAGGGGATATTGTCGTCGTTGTCATGTACGGCACAGTCGGAACGATTACAAAAGTCCATCAAATTGACCAGCACTATTTATATGAGGTCAATCATAATGAGGTGCTTTATTTTGAAACATCACTTCAGCTTTACGATGAGTATAGCGGAGTGATTGTCGATACAGAAAAGCTGGACATTGAATATGAGTTCCTCATTGGCGATGTTGTATATGTAAAAGATTACGGAAAAGAGCTATTTAAAATCATCGGTCATCGGACTGAAATTTGGCGTTACCTTGAAGATGGCTGGGAAGATGTCATTTACGAACTCACGAGGCTGAAAGACGGAGAGTGGCTGGAAACAGAAGAGGAAGATCTAACGCTTGTCCTAAGAAAATATGAGATGGACCAGTTTGTTCATCAGCTTCTTTTTGTGCATTACGTCGGAGAAACCTCAAAAGAGTTAGAAGAAGATATGGTCCAAACGGCTTTATTGCAGCTAGAAGAGAAACAAGAAAGCGAATCTTCACTTGAATTTCTGGCTGTATCTATAGTGGATGAGCTTCTTGATATTTATAACGATTATAAAATTCTCTATGAATTTTTCAAAGATCCAGAATATAAGGATATGATGGATTTTATTTTGGAAAGTTTACACGAACATTTTGGTTAAAGAAAGACTTGTCCTAATACGAATAAAAAATAAGGCACACAGAAAAATGCAATCACATAAAACCATCCCCTCAAGATACGGCCCATCACCTGATCAAAAGTTTCTCCATCTAATATGCTTAACCACTTCATTCTTTCAAGCCCCTTTTCTTTTTGTTTACTGCATTTATATGTATGGAATGAGCCATTATGACAAACTGTAATAAAAAACAGCCGGCGTTCATACATCATAAAAAAGGAGGCGGAATGCAATGAAGGAAGCAGATTTGGTGATTGATACAGAGGAAATTGCGGAGTTCTTCTACGTGGAGCTGATCAAAAGAGGGTACATACCTGCTGAGCTTGAAACATTTGAGCTGGCTGACATTACATTTGAATATATGCTGAAAAAAGCAATGATAGTTGAAGAAGAGGCGTGGTAGGCACTATACTTTGAAGAGATTCTGAAGAGAGAGGGAGGGGAATCCTTCACGTGTACATCCTATTTCTTTTCATTTTATTTGGCGCCATTGCTGCGCTCATGGCATCTGGGGCTTTTCAAGATTTGGACAACCAGATTATCTTATGGTTTGAAAGCATCAGACTCCCTTTTTTAAATGATGTCATGCTGGCTTTGACGGACTTTGGCATCAGCGCGCTGCTCGTTCCAATCATGCTCATTTTTAGTGTGGTCTTGTTTATGTATAAGCGCTACTACTCTATCATGATGCTTTTTCTACTATATCTCACAGAAAAAACAATCAATCATGAATTAAAGGGGCTGTTTGCTAGAGAGCGTCCGGCCTTTGATCACCTTGTAGGTGAAACGTATTATAGCTTTCCGAGCGGACATTCGATGAATGCAGCCACAATCTACCCTTTTATTGCTTATCTATTAGTTGAAATGATCCCATGGCTGAAAGAAAGACAAAAAATCGTCTATTTGATCACAGGGCTTTGCGTTCTGGCCATCGGCATCAGCCGGATGTATATCGGGGTGCATTATTTGACAGATGTTGCAGGAGGCTTTGCGATAGGACTCGCTTTATTTCTCATTTGTAAAAAGATTGACGAAAGATTGCCTGACATTCGACAAAAATAGAAGAAGGAAATTGACAGATCCCAGCCAATTTTATATAAAAGGGGAGGGATTTGAATGCAATTGACGTTGAGATTTTTTCAAAAGAAACCTTCAGCATTTCACTTAACCATTTATCAGACACCTGAATATGGCGCTGCAAGCGGGCATCAGCCTGTGTACCGGACAAAGATTGGCGGCAGAACACACCTTGATGTACTGGAAAAAGCATTCTCGACATTTAATGTACATGATACAGTCCCTAATGATTACAATGCGCGGTTTATCACAACAGGTGATATTGTTGTGATTGATGATAAGAAAAAGGGGAAGTGCTATTATCAGCTCTCTCCAGCAGGGTGGAAACGCAGTGAACGACTAATGACGATAGGTTAAATAGATAATGAATGATGCCAGCTTGAGATCCAGCTGGTATTTTCTTTTTTAAGCTCGATCGTTTATAATAAATAGGATAAAATACATAGTAAACGTAAGTGGAGGCTAAAAAATGAGTGTACATATTGGAGCAGAAAAAGGACAAATTGCAGAAACGGTATTGCTGCCAGGCGATCCGCTTCGTGCGAAATATATTGCAGATACTTATTTAGAAGATGTTGAGTGCTATAACGAAGTGCGCGGAATGTATGGCTATACTGGAACCTATAAAGGAAAACGTGTTTCTGTACAGGGCACTGGAATGGGCGTACCGTCTATTTCAATTTATGTGAATGAACTCATTCAAAGCTATGATGTTCAAAACTTAATTCGCGTTGGATCTTGCGGAGCCATCAAAAGAGATGTCAATGTACGTGACGTCATTTTAGCCCAGACATCATCAACAGATTCACAAATGAATCGTGTCGCTTTTGGACCGATTGATTATGCGCCATGCGCTGATTTTGGCCTGCTCAAGAAAGCCTACGACACGGCACAAGAAAAAAATGTCGCTGTACGTGTCGGAAATGTATTTACAGCAGACCAATTTTATAATGAAAAACCACTTGAGCTCATGGCTCAATATGGTATCCTAGCGATCGAAATGGAGACAACCGCTCTTTATTCTCTTGCAGCAAAATTTGATCGAAAAGCGTTATCAATTTTGACTGTGAGTGATCACGTTCTAACAGGAGAAGAAACAACGGCTGAAGAGCGTCAAACAACGTTTGATGAAATGATCTTAATTGCGCTAGACTCCGTTTTATAATAGTATAAAGGGTGTGCTACAATGTAGCGCATCTTTATTTTTTTAGAAGAGCAAAAGGAAGGTATGTCATGAAGAAAAGCTACAAAATACTCTCAATCGCATCGATTCTTGGTTTGACAGCCGCGCTATCAGGCTGCCAGTTGCTGGATCAAAAAAGCGGTACATCTGAATCAAACAAAACAAACGAACAAAAAAACGCAGCAAGTTCATCTCCCCAGCACAACTCAAACGATAAGGCAGATTCATCGAATCAAGAGCTGACGTTAAAGAGTGAATATTTCAATGACATCAAGGTTGTGAGCGGTCTGAAAACCATTCAAAATCCTGAAAATGTGCTAGCACTTGTCAACAAAGAATATGCATTACCAGGAACCTATAAACCTTCTGATCTCGTTGTACCAAAAGTAGAATTCTCTTTTTCGGAAGATATTGAAAAGCGATATATCCGCAAAGAAGCAGCGGAAGCGCTTGAAAAGTTATTCAAAGGTGCAAAAAAGGAAAACTTTGAGCTTGCTGCAGTATCTGGCTATCGCTCTTATGACCGTCAAAAAGTCATTTTTGATAGTGAGGTCAAATTAAAAGGCAAAGAAAAAGCACAAGAAGCAGTCGCTTTACCAGGCGAAAGTGAACATCAAACAGGTTTAGCCATGGACATTTCCTCAAAAAGTGCCGGCTTTGAGATCTCTGAAAAGTTTGGTGAAACACCAGATGGCAAATGGGTGGCTAAAAACGCCTACAAATATGGTTTTATCATCCGTTATCCAAAAGGAAAAGAAGACATTACCAAATACGAATATGAGCCGTGGCATTTGCGCTATGTGGGAAAAGAAGCTGCAAAAGCGATGCATGATCACGATTTAACATTTGAAGAATACATGAACAAAGTAAAGAAAATCTAAACAAGTAAAAGGCCTCCCAGCTATTCGGGAGGCCTTCTCTTATTCTTCTTTTAAAAAAAGAACAATCCTGCTAGTGCGAAGCCGGTAATGAACCCAAGGCCGATGCCATACGCTGCACCCCAGCCATAATATCCGCCCCAATAGCCAAAGCCAAAGCCCCCGCGAGACCCGCCGACTGGACGAATATAAACTTTGCGGTTTGTCACACGCTCAATGCGTCCGACATGTACTCTGCCATTACGATCAGTGATTCTAGCGACTTTCCCCATGTGCTGCTGACAAAGCTTGTAGTAGCGCTCCATGTTTTTCCTCCTTATGACAAACTCTTTTCACTCTTATCCTATGCGAGAGACTTCATAGAGTTTGGACAAAACATATAGGAGATTCGCTCATTTTATACGGTACATTCAAATAGAATGTGACTTAGTTGCTTTCGGTGTGCTTGAATGAGATCGTAGTGTGTTTGCAGTGTCTCGTAAAGAGAAGGCGGTATGTGTTCAGATAATTCCATTTCTGTCGGTTCCTCCTGCACCATATGTTCATCGAATGAGAGAATCTGAATGTCACGGAAGCCTGCTGCTGTTAACTGCTCCTTCCATTCTTCAAGCGACAAGAGCGAGTGAAAGCCGTAAAAATCTCGAACAATTGCCATCTCTTCACATGTAAGAGGAGCTTTTAACACAGCTTCATTTGCAATCAATTGACTGCCAGGAGCAAGGACGCGTTTGATCTCAGCAAGTGCAGCAGGCAGCTTGGTAAAGCTTAAAACAGATTCACTGATGAGTAGAGAGAACGCTTGATCTGGAAAGGGCAGCTGCTCAATGGATGCCTCTAAGGCGCGGGTTGGCAGTTCCTCCCGCTTGAATCGCAGGTTCGCCTTTTCAATCATCAATGGATGCGTATCAATGGCCTCCACCTGATAACCTATATTTCCTAAGTAGGCGGCCGTCTGTCCTGTACCGCATCCGGCATCCAGTATACGTGCATGAGGCGGCAGTTTTATATGCTCAATCATTGATTTTGTTAACTCAATTCCGCCAGGATGGGCACCTGAGACGCCAAAATAGGCAAGCATTTCTACATAATCACTCATAAAATCCCTTCTTTCCTTATCCTGTTCCTCTCTAAAGATTATGCAATAAAGGAGCAAATGGCTTATCTTTTCAAGTAGAAGTTGATCCTTTGGTTGACGGATGAAGCATCGTCCTTGATAATAATGAAAGGAGATAAAGGTGGTGTTTTTTTGAAAAAACAAATGAAGTTCGTGGTAGCCATTCTGGTGACTGCTGCACTGTCCTCTGCGATTACATTTGTGATCACAAAACAAGGTGCTGTCAGCGTCTCTGGAGACGAGAAGTTTAGTAAACTCATGGCTGCGTATACGAAGGTAAAGGATGAGTATTACGAAAAAACGGATGATCAAAAACTAGTAGATGGTGCGATCCAAGGAATGATTGCATCACTTGATGATCCATACTCTACATACATGGATCAGGAGGAAGCCGAAGGATTTAACAATACCATTTCTTCATCATTTGAAGGAATTGGTGCACAAGTAGAAGAGAAGGATGGACAAATTTTAATTGTCGCGCCGATTAAAGGCTCTCCTGCTGAAAAAGCTGGTTTGAAACCTCATGATCATATTTTAAAAGTGGATGGAAAAAGCACCAAAGGAATGTCGGTCAATAAAGCCGTCTCTCTCATCAGAGGAAAAAAAGGAACGGATGTCCAGCTGCATCTCAACCGTCAAGGAGTTGGCAATGTAGATGTGACCATCACAAGAGACACGATTCCGCTTGAGACGGTGTATGCCAAACTCACAAAAGACAAAATAGGAGAAATCCAAATTACGTCCTTTGCTGAAACTACATCGAAAGAGCTGGATAAAGCGATTGATGACCTCGAGAAAAAAGGGGCAAAAGGTTTTGTCATTGACCTAAGAGATAATCCAGGCGGCATTATGACAGAAGCCATAGAAATGAGCAATGACTTTATCGATAAAGGGAAAGTCATTATGCAGGTTGAAGAAAAAGGGAAGAAACAAGTGTACAAGGCTGAAAAAGAACGCAAAGTCCATCAGCCGGCAGTTGTTCTTGTAAATGGCGGCTCAGCCAGCGCTGCTGAAATCATGGCGGCGGCTCTGCACCAATCTTCAGGCATTCAAATTGTGGGTGAAAAGACGTTCGGCAAAGGAACTGTTCAAAATGCGCAAAACTATAATGACGGTTCTAGTGTCAAGTTAACCATTGCAAAATGGCTGACTCCAGACGGTTCTTGGATTCACAAAAAAGGAATTGAACCACAGATCAAAGCAGCTCTTCCAAGTTATGCAAAGCTGCCGTACTTAAGCCCGAAAAAATCGTATGAGCTAAATGACAATGGAGATGAAGTCAAAGCGGCTCAAAAAATGTTCCAAGCGCTGGGCTACAAAGCAAAAGCAAACGGTGAGTACGATCAAGCATTCCAGACTATCGTCAAAAGCTTCCAAACAGACAACAATTTAAAGGCAGACGGTATTCTGACTGGAGATACAACGACCGTTCTGATGACAAAGATCCAAGATAAGTTAAAGAACAACGATACACAAATGAAAAAAGCCATTGAAGTCTTGAAAAAAGAAATGAAATAAAAAAAGCAGTCCTCATCAGGGGACTGCTTTTTCTTATCTTGTGACCGCTTCTGTTTTTTCATGATCCTTTTCAAATAGATCATTCATGACAGAATTGGATGTGACCTTCTTTTGGAAGAATGGATTCAAGATCAAGATAACGACGACGTTTGCTAGTAAACCAAGAAAACCTTCATAAAGGCCGAACGTGACTTGTGAGATATTCGCTGTAAAGGTAACGATGATTCCAATGACTAACCCGGCAATCGTTGCTTCTCTCGATTGTTTTTTCCAGAACAAGCTGATGGCAATAGCTGGGAAGATTTGAACCATTCCTGAAACACCAATGAGCTGAAGCGTGACAAGTGCAGTTGGGAACAGCATCCCGAATAAAAGAGCGAGTCCGATGACGATAAACACCATCGAACGTGTAATGATGGTCAATCTTTTAGGTGACACATTCGGATGAATTAAGTCACGGTATAAATTATTGGCAAATAAATTTGATGCGCCAATGGCCATGATGGAGCATGGAATGAGGGAAGCCAGTGCAATCGTTGAATAAGCGAGCCCCTGCATCACGCCGCCATATGATGTTTGAATTAAATGAAGAAGAGCAAATCTTGGATTTGTATCTTCTGGTAAGACTAAAAAAGCAATAAATCCAAGGAAGATGACCAAAATCAATACAATATTATAAAGAGGCAAAAACATGCTGTTTTTACGGATGGCATCTGCGCTTTTGGCTGTAAAAACCCCAGTTGCTGCGTGTGCCCACATAAACAAAGCTAGAGCAGAAACGCCTGAAGCAGTAATGAACCATAAAATGCCCTTAGGACCGCCTTCAGGGATCGTTAGAAGCTGAGGGGCTTCTTTGGCTAACGTGTTCATCATCGGTGTCCAGCCGTTAAAATGAATAATTGGCAGTGAAACGACCATAAACAGCATGATCACCCAAACGAGAATATCCTTAATAATGGCTGTATATGTAGGACCTTTAATACCACTAAAAAATGTATAAAGTGCGACTAAAATAAATGAAATAATAACTACTGCATTCACATTAATATAATTAGTTCCAGCGACAGTTAACGTATCTTGAATTCCGCTCAGCTGAAGACAAATATAAGGAATCAGCATAAGTACTCCAACAATCGCAATCAAACTGGATAACAGCTTGCTGTCAAACCGCTCACGTGCATAATCGGCAAGTGTTGTAAGGTTGTGATTTTTCGCAACCGTCCATAGTTTCGGTAAAAAGAAATAAGCAATAAAATAAGCTAGGACTGAATAAGGAATAGCGAAAAAAGCGACGCTTCCAGCTGTATAAGCTGTACTTGTAAGCCCTAAAAAGGTATAAGCTGTATATAAGTCTGCGCCAACGAGGAACCATACGAGCAGTCCGCCAAATTTCCTTCCGCCGACAGACCATTCTTCTACTGACTGTCTTGATGATTTGTCACGACCAGCGGCAAATCCGATGATCACGACGATGAAAATAATACTTGCAGTAATCAATAAAGCTGTTAAATTTCCTTGCATTAGTTAGTTCCTCCATTTGAATGTTGCATCTTATAAATGATAAATGTGCAAATTGGTGTGAGTACAATCCATAGCAAGAGCCAGAAGTGGAAAAAGGGCAGGCCGATGACAAATGGATGAATGCGATTCGCAAAAGGCAGCAATGCGAGCTGTCCGATGAATGGAATCGCGATTAGTAGTGCCAGCATCAATTTTTTGTTCATGATTTCCTCCTGAATATTTTGTAATTTCATAATAATAGCAGTTGTCAGATTAGATCACAAGACCATTTTCAGAAAAAACAATCATTTTGGTGAATACCATACTAATATAACGCTTTCATTCTTGAAAAAGGAGAAAGAGTAAAGTTGTAAAGAGGGGAAAGGGGAAAGAAAGTATGTAGAAATAATATTTGAAGCAAATAAAAAAGCCTCAGCATAAAGGCTGAGGCCTTGCCAATTTTTAAAGGAAATCAGATACTTCTTCGATGTCAAAACGGTTGCTTTTATGAGCTTCTTTCGCTGCTTTACCAATTGAAATCAGCATAACCGGCTCGTAGCGGCCGCTTACATTGAATTCTTTGATGTACGCGTCTTTACTGAAACCACCCATTGCACATGTATCATAGCCCATTGCTTTTGCCGCAATCATTAATTGCATAGCAGCTAATGAAGCATTTGAATACGCTGCTTCGCGTGCATATTGCTCGCTTTGGTATGCGCCATTGATTTGAGTCATCAATGTTTCTTTAATGTCTTCTGTAATGAAGCCTTGTTCTGCCAGCTCACTGTAGATTTTTTCGCCATTTTGGTTAGCTTCAAGGTCACCTAGAACTGCAATAACAGCTGATGCCTGTGATACTTGCTTTTGGTTGTAAGCGATTGGAAGTAATTTTGCTTTTGCTTCAGCACTATGGAAAACAGTGAAATGCCAATGCTGAAGGTTCCAAGCAGATGGTGCTTTTGTTGTGATTTCAAGAAGCTCTGTTAACTCTTCTTTTGTCATTTCATGAGAAGTATCATACTCTTTTACTGAAGCTCTTTGTTTTAAGATGTCAATTGTTTTTTGATCGGTCGCCATATGGATATTTCCTCCCGTTTTTGCAAATAATATGGTACAATAACTAAAAAGTGAGAAACTTACTTATTGTAACTAGAGTTATTTTAAATTGTACACCGTTAGTTTGTCAAACAATCATGAAAAGAAAGGCTGAAATTTATGGAATTCCAATTATGTCCACACATTCAGCAAGCTTTTTTACTCCTAGGCAAAAGGTGGAACGGTCTCATTATACATGTATTGCTTGATGGACCAAAGCGTTTTAAAGACCTCACAGACACGATCCCGTCGATCAGTCAAAAAATGCTTGCAGAGCGTTTAAAAGAGCTCGAGCAAGAAGGGATTATAGAGCGGACCGTCCTGCCTGAGACACCTGTCAAAGTCATTTACAGTTTAACTGAAAAAGGGAATGCGTTACATGATGTGTTTCATGAGGTATCTCGGTGGGCAGGGGAGTATACAGACTCACACGGGAAAAAGGAGCAAGCCTAGTTTCAGGATTGCCCAAACATTTTGACTCCTGATGAATATGCTGATGTTAGGCACATGACAAAGGAGGAGAAATGCATGTACCCTCATACTCCGTATTTTCGAGGCGGCGCCCCTGGCATTCCGCCATATGAATCCAGAGTCCCTTTGTTTTTTGGTTTTGGCGCTCCTTTAGTCGGCGGACTGCTTGGCGGATTTCTAGGAAGTGCGATTTTTAATTATCCCCGTCCATATTACCCGCCACCACCACCGCCTGCTCCACCACCTTATGGCGGCGGATATCCACCATATTATTAAGAAAAAAGAGTAAGCCTGCTTCCGTTCTTAAAGCAGGCTTTTTATAATGGAATATCAATTTCTGAAATTCCTGGATCATCATGCTTTAAAAACATAATTTCCAATATACCATCTTGATACGACGCCTTCGTTCCTTTTCGTTTCACAGCAGCAGGGAGGACGACTTTCTTCTGTGTTCCTTCTTCAGGAAAATGATCAATAAACAGCAAATTGGCTGTATGTTTGATTTTGACTTTTTCTGTGTTCGGACGAGCAAGTTCAATTTTGACAAACACATGATCAGTCGTCTCGAACACTTCGACTTCTGGCTCTTTTTCTTTTTCGGCATCAGTTTCTCTCGTTTTTTGATTTTGAGAAAGGGGGTCCTGAAATGGGAACTGAGCAGGATAATTGGAGCCGAATACACTTTCCATGACTTGATTGACATACTGCTCAACGTCTTTAGGATCTGAATTCTTTAAGGCTTCTTTTGAGAACTGCTTTTGAAAAGGGAATAATCGGTTCCAGTCGAACATGTGAATCATCCTTTCTAAATGCCCTGAATTAGTATATGCCCATTCGCCTGCGTGCGTGCTATAATATACGTTAGATTTAGAAAGGGATGGTTACATTGAACGAACAGCAATCAAAAGGTGTTCTCTACACGGCAGCATCTTTTACACTCTGGGGTTTATTCCCGTTATATTGGAAGCTGATGGAGCATATTTCGTCAGGCGAAATTTTAGCGCACAGAATTTTATGGTCATTTGTGTTTATGTGCGGTATTCTTTTGTATTTAAAACAAGTCCGCCCAGCAATGCAGACAGTGAAGGGTCTCATACTGGATGGTAAAGCATTTTTTTCATTACTTTTATCTGCTATTTTAATTTCGGTCAACTGGTATGTTTACATTTGGGCAGTCAATCATGGTCTTATGCTAGAAGCAAGTTTAGGGTACTATATTAATCCGCTTGTATCCGTTCTATTAGGCATTATTTTCTTAAAAGAACGACTAAATAAATGGCAAACCATTGCCATCCTCATTGCCGCATTTGGTGTGATCCTTTCAACAGTTCAATACGGGTCATTTCCTGTCGTTGCTTTCTTATTAGCCCTTAGCTTCGGCTTTTATGGTTTGATCAAAAAAAGGATGAGCTTCACGAGCGCGATTGGTTTGACGATTGAAACGCTGCTTCTCGCACCGGCTGCACTTGTGTACTTATTATTTTTCTTAAAAGAACCTGTTGTGACTATGAATCCTAACAGCTTCGGGTCGCTCGGTCTCTTATTTTTTGCAGGCGTTTTTACAGCCGTGCCGCTTCTTTTATTCTCAGAAGGCGCAAAAAGAATTCCACTTTATCAAGTGGGCATTTTGCAATACATTGCACCGACAATTACGCTGTTTTTAGGGCTGTTTGTCTATCACGAACACTTATCCGCAGCTAAAATTGTGACGTTCCTTTGTATTTGGGTGGCGATTTTACTGTTTACCACCTCTCAAATACGCATGAAAAAAACAGCAAATTCTCATTAAGCCAAACAAGCAGTTTGCTTTTTTTTGCAGGCGGATCATGTCATAATAAGTTGTTACCAAAACTGTAGAGGTGATCATATGTCGTCAGCTCATGAACTTGCAGCCGCCTATCAATCTTTATGGAAAAATCGTCAGCTTGATGTTAATGATATGTCTTCTTTACACGAGGCCATATGTGATGATTTACTTGATGCACGAACTCATCCGAGAGTGAGGAAATCATTACACCAAAAGTATGTGCTTGCTGTGGAGAGAATTTTAGAAAGTGAGCTTAAGCATGATCATCAGCTGCAGCTGATCAGCTTACATACGAAAAAGCTGCGAGAATTAATTCAAAATGAAGGAAGGAACCACTCATGAAACCAATTCAAACGGAAGATGTCACAGCACATCTTGAATCGTTTTTAAATCGTCCAGTCTTCGTTCATCTTGAAACGACAACTGGTTCTTATTCAGCTCATGTAAATGAACAAAATATGACGGTTGTTGCGTATATCCGCAACGCGAAAGTCGTCTATTCACAGGCGAAAATAAAAGGACAAGGTCCATACCGTGTTGGAATGAAAACAGAAGATGGCTGGATTTACGCAGAAGGATTAACCGATTATGTGTTTGATGACCAAGGCCGCCTGCTATTAGCTGGACACTTGCCAGACGGCAAACTAGCGATCTCATTACAAATTAGTGAAACACCATTTCAGGTGTAGAAGAAAGGGTGACAAGTCATGAACGAACATGTACTAGTGATGCTGCCTCACCCCGATGATGAATCTTTTGGGGTTGCTGGTCTCATTGCACAAAGCAGAAAACGTGGAATTCCCGTCACATATGCATGCGGGACACTTGGAGAAATGGGCAGAAATATGGGAAGCCCAACATATGCGAACCGTGAAACACTTCCTGAATTAAGAAAACAGGAATTAATCAATGCCTGCAAAGAAATGGATATCACAGACTTACGTATGCTTGGCCTGCGTGATAAAACATTGGAATTTGAAGACGACGAGTATTTGGCAGATGTGATGGAAACCATCATTGATGAAGTCAAACCGACACTCATTGTGACGTTTTATCCAGGACACGGTGTACATCCTGATCATGATGCGACAGGTGAAGCTGTGATTCGTGCTCTATACCGCAAGAAAAAAGAAGACCGTCCTGTCACATACTGCATGGCCATTACGAAGAATAGAGAAGAAGTGCTTGGACATGCGGATATTGTGATTGATATTACAGATGTTGCAGATATCAAATTAAATGCACTGAGAGCGCATAGAACGCAAACAGAGGGCATGCTGAGAGAGCTTGAACAAAAGCTCAAAAACAAAGAACCAGTTGTCCAAAAATGGTTTGATGAAGAAATTTTCTGGACGTATCAATGGAATGATTAAACAAAAAAGCAGCTGATCTATGTCAGCTGCTTTTTTGTGTTGTATTTAGTGATTCGATACATGCCTGAGTTGACGTTTTTGAATCAATCTGAGACGGATAAAGAGGACGATGGCGCCTGCGGCAAGCCCGGCAATCAGTCCGATCCAATAACCAAACGCCCCAAAGGAGGTATATGTGCCAATGAGATAACCGGCAGGAAGACCGATGACCCAGTAAGAGACAAAAGCAGCAATGAGCGTATAATTCACATCTTTATAGCCGCGCAGAGCCCCTTGAATGGGTGCAGCAATCGCATCTGACAGCTGGAAAAAGATCGCGTAAATCAAAAAGTGCTGTGTCATTTGTAAAACAGCTGATTCAGCTGTATATAAACCAGCGATCTCTGGTCTGAATAGCAAGATGAGGGCGGCCGTACATAATGAGAATAATACCGCCGTTCCAATGCCGATATAGCTGTAGCTTTGCGCGTCTTTATACCTCTTAGCCCCCGCTTCAAACCCAACAACGATCGTTAACGCCATTGAGATGCTAAGCGGTAAAATATAAAGAATAGAAGCAAAGTTCATCGCTGCTTGGTGACTGGCGATTGTAATGGTATCAAAGTGACCCATTAATAGCGTCACTGCTGCAAAAATACTCGTTTCAAAAAAGATCGCAAACCCGATAGGAAGGCCAATTTTCAGTATTTGCCCTATACGGGAGATATTCATTCGAGGCAGTTTTTGAAACAAACGAAATGAGGCAAATGGTTCTGCTTTAATGACAATACAAATACTCATGATGAAAATCGCCCAATACGTCATTGCAGATGCAAGACCGGCACCCGCACCGCCAAGCTTTGGAAAGCCAAAATTCCCAAAAATAAATACGTAATTTAAAACAAAGTTAATAGGAAGTGCTGTGAGCGTGATGAACATCGTCACACGTGTTTTCCCTAATGCATCAATAAATGACCGTAGCACCGAATAACCAAACAGCGGGAGGATGCCAAAAGCAAGAAAGCTGAGAAAATGCCGGGCAATATCCTCTACAGAGTGATCGAGTCCAAGTCCTCCTAGTATGTAAGGAACGCTGATCGTACCAATGACAATCACAGTGATACTTAAAAGAAAGGATAAATAAATCGCCTGAAAGACAGCCCGGGGAACATCTTCTTTATGCCCAGCGCCCATCAGCTGAGCCACAATCGGAGTAACGGCCATCAAAATCCCGGCAAGTCCCGTATAAACAGGTGTCCAAATACTAGAACCGATCGCAACACCCGCAAGGTCTTCTGCACTCACTTTTCCAGACATCACCGTATCTAAAAAGGTAATAAGCGAAAGACCTGCTTGGGTAATTAAAATCGGAATCAAAATGGTTAAAAATAGTGTCAGCCTTGCTCGAATGCTATTCGTTTCTCTCATCATAAGTTCCTCTCTGAACAGAAATAACGAGAGGAATTATATCATGCTATGTAAAAAAATCAATTCTCCGTCGGATTATTTTTCTTAGATGGCTTCGTTTTTTTAAACATTTGGGCATAAATAAAAGAAAGACTGACAACACCTAAAATGCTGCAAGCATATTGGATGATTTTCTGAATGGTCATATTAAGCTCACCTCCATACAAATAGAATGTGCACAATTTGCTATTTTATAACAACAAGCGAAAGAAGGAGGGAAAAGATCGGATGATCCATCGGACAAACGAAGAAGTGATATTTAAAGCCGGGATGAGAACACATTTGATGAACATTATGAAGGATGCAAGTGACATCATTGATTCTCTTGATGAAACAGAGCAGTGTTTACTTTGTGATCTCGAAGCATTGCATGATCAGTTTAATGAAATGCATGCGGAGGCCTCGTCGTTTTATTTACAAGCGTATATGGAAGAATTCACACCAGGATTTGCTCAATTTTCTTTAGCCATTGAGAATTTATCAAAACAAAAGCATGGAGCACTCATTGTGATCCAAAGACGCGATGAGGTTGAGGATTTTATTCAAAAAGGGACAAACCTTCATGCGAAAATTAGCGCTTCCTTAATAGAAAGCATTTTCTACCCGGGAAATCCACTGCATGACGGTGCTCTTTTAGTCAAAGAAAATACACTTGTCTCTGCTGCAAATGTGCTGCCGCTTACATCGAAAAAAGTGAGTCCTTCGCTTGGCACAAGACACAGGGCAGCGATCGGACTCTCTGGTATGACAGATGCACTTGTTCTTGTCGTATCAGAAGAAACGGGAAAAATGTCGTTTGCGAAAGAAGGCGTGCTCTACCCGCTTACCGTAAAAGATCCGGAAATAAGAAAATAAAAACGAACGCTGCATTCTTCATTCGGAAGGATGCTTTTTTATTTGCGGAGAAAAATCAGCCAATTAAGTAAAAAGTCATTTGATACAGAAAAATTTGTCATGTAGAATAGAACTATGAAACTAGCACCGTGCTTGTTTTGACAAATTTCTAAACGTCAACTTAAAAATTCCTTAAAAAATGTTTATAAATACAACAAACAGCCGATAGAAACGATATGGCTTTGTTTTAGCATTTTGAGTTGGCTGCTTTAGCCTATTTGTTATTGCCCAACGTCTTCATGTCGAGTAATATAATAGAAATACAGATAAAATAGTGCAAGAGAAGCAGAACCATTAAATGCTAAACTCAAAACTAGTACATAAGTCTTATTAAACAAAATCACGAAAGGCGGAGATTCCTCTATGAAGAAAAAAGTAGTAACCGGCCTCACAGTTTCAGCGATCGCTGGCTCAGCTGTGTTTGCTGCACCGGCAGAAGCACAGACGATCAAGGTGAAAAGCGGTGACTCACTTTGGAAGATTGCCGAACAGTACAATACAACTATTTCGGAGCTTCAATCTCTTAATCAATTAAAAACGACAATGATTTTTGCAGGGCAAAGCTTAAAAATTCCTGGTGAAAAAAGCAAGAAATCCAGTTCATCAACAGGGTCAAAAGCAAAGAAATCAAGTGCTTCAACGACTTCCAGCTATACTGTAAAGCTTGGCGATTCTTTATGGCTGATTGCAAAAAATCATAAAATGTCAGTTGCAAGCTTAAAAAGCCTAAACAGCTTAAACAGCGACCTGATTCGTCCTGGTCAAAAGCTAAAGGTCTCTGGCAGCACGAAGACGAGCGGAAGCCAGTCATCAAATTCAAACTCATCTTCAAATTCCAGCTCAAGCAATAAGACAACGAATTCAAATAGTTCATCATCTTCAAGTACATACAAGGTTAAATTAGGGGATTCACTTTGGAAAATTGCGAATTCGCTAAATATGTCGATTGGTGAAATCAAAACATTGAACGGATTAAAATCTGATATGATTTATCCGAATCAAGTATTGAAAGTAAAAGGAACGGCTGCATCAAAACCAAGTCAGCCCAAACCTACTAAACCAAGCAATTCAAACAGTAACCAGTCTTCTAGCGGGAAAACAACATCTTATACTGTAAAATCAGGCGATTCGTTATGGAAAATTGCGAATCAATTCAAAGTACAGGTTCAATCAATCCGCACAGCCAACAGCTTGAAAAGTGATGTGCTTAGAATTGGACAAGTATTAAAAATTAATGGTGCAGCTTCCGGCTCAACTGGATCGAATGGTTCTACGTCTAACGGTTCAACAACTCCGGTCGACAATAACAAAAACAATGTACCAATGAATGCAAAGATCACGACAATGATCCAAGAAGGGAAAAAGCTGACAGGCGTTCCTTACAGATGGGGCGGTAATACACCAGCAGGATTTGACTGCAGCGGCTTTGTTTACTATCTCATTAACAAAGTTTCATCTGTATCCAGATTAAGCACAGCTGGCTACTGGAATATGATGACTCCTGTAAGCACACCACAAGTTGGAGATTTTGTTTATTTTACAACGTACAAAGCAGGCCCTTCTCATATGGGGCTATACCTTGGCGGGGGAGATTTCCTTCATGCAAGTGACAATGGAGTAGGAATCTCGAACTTAAGCAATCCATATTGGAAAAAAGCCTACTTAGGTGCAAAACGTTTCTTCTAAAAAAAGCCGATTTTCGGCTTTTTTTGTTTGCCCGCTGCTGTGATTGTCCATACTGATAACAAAAGGGGGCAGTCATAAATGAAAAAGTCAGTGTGGATGATCATGATATGTTTGATCTTTACCGCATCAGCATGTCATGCACCGCCAAAAAAAGAAACGACAGAAGAAACAAGCGAAGTTGCAGCACCTAAACAAGCACCAGTCACGACGTCACTCATAAACGAAAGCGGGCAAAAAATAGGAAGCATTGAAATAAGAGGGTCCTCAGAAAATGGCCTGGATCTGCATGTAAAAGCGAAAGGGCTGCCGCCAGGAGCTCACGGTTTTCATATTCATGAAACAGGAATATGTGAAACGCCAGATTTTGAAACGGCAGGAGCTCACTTTAATCCAACCCATAGAGAGCATGGTTTTGACAATCCAAAGGGGCACCATGCTGGAGATATGCCTAATTTAGAGGTAGGAGCAGATGGACAAATTGATGTTGTTGTGAACGTACCAGATGTGACGTTAAAGGGAGGCCCGAATCAATTAATCGATCAAAATGGGCGAAGCTTTATCATTCATGCAGAAGCAGATGATTACTTAAGTAACCCTTCTGGTAACTCAGGGAAACGAATCGCTTGCGGATCGATCACAAAAGAAATGGTAAAATAACAGAAGTCTAACCTTTATGTATTGAGTGCATAAAGGTTTTTTTAGTATACTTGGTGAGGAAAATGATCGAAGAGAGGAATTAATCATACATGTTTAACGAACAATCACTCCCAGAAGAAATTCAAGCAATGATTAAAGCAAAAGCAAAAGTGCTGGAAGAAGAATTTCGTCCACTTATTGGAACAGGCGGCTATGAATCACAGGATACTTCTATCATTCAAGATGCCATGATTGCATTAGCACTTGGAAAAAACGTTCTTTTAAAGGGACCGACCGGCTCAGGTAAAACAAAACTCGCAGAAACATTATCCGCTTTCTTTCAGCAGCCGATGCACAGTGTGAACTGCTCGGTTGATCTTGATGCCGAAAGCTTGATTGGCTATAAAACCATCCACAATGATGGTCAGGTGGCTTCGATTGAATTCATTGAAGGACCTGTGACAAAAGCAATGAAAAAAGGCCATCTTTTATATATTGATGAAATCAACATGGCGAAGCCAGAAACACTGCCTATTTTAAATGGTGTACTCGACTACAGAAAAATGATGACAAACCCATTTACAGGTGAGGTTGTTCGAGCAGAAGAAGGCTTTGGGGTCATTGCGGCAATCAATGAAGGATATGTCGGCACAGTGCCTCTAAATGAAGCGTTAAAAAACCGTTTTGTGGTCATTGACGTTCCATATATCGGGGGCGGAATTCTGAAAGATGTACTGCAATCTCAATCTGTTTTAAAGGATGAGCGGTTAATTGATCAATTCGTTCAGCTCTCATCAGACCTCATTACACAAGCTCATAACGGACAGGTGAGTGAAGAAGCAGCATCCATCCGCGCGCTCCTAGATACTTGTGATCTTGCGCAATACATTCCGCCGCTTCGTGCCGTTGAACGAGGCATTGTTGAAAAGCTGGAAGATGACCGGGAAAAAGCAGCGGTAAGAAATATCGCCCAAACATTATTCGAGTGAGGTTCTGACTTTTGAAATTCATCAAATTTAATGACAGCAGAATCGATTCATTTTTATTTATGGAATTAACGGATTTAGCCAAAACGTTAGCAAAAAGTGATGATGTCGAGCTTGAATACGGTGTGCAGTCCTACTATGAACCGTTTGAAAAGAAAATTTTCATCAGTCATTTTTGGGATGATCGTAAACAAGAAGATATGCTAGCAGGGCTGAAAAGTGATGTGTTCCTTCGTGCAGTAGGCACGGTTTATAGTGATCTTACGGTATTTCAGGGGATCATTCGCTTTGCTCATACATTATCCATTCCTGATGTATGTAAACAATTGTTTATGCTGTTTGAAGATATCCGGATTGAAGAGCGGATTAAACATGACCGCCCAGGAACAAAAAAGGTATTTAAACGAAGAAGAGAGCTGTACCGGCGTCACTTTAAGACACAATTAACGATTAACCAAGAACGAAGTATTTTAACAGATGCACTCTTTTGTGCGATTTATGTGAAGCTGACAGCTGATTCTCCGCTCGAAGAGATTCCGCCTCTTCATGAGCAGATCAACCCGATGATTCCGTTTATTGAGTCAAGTCTTGAACGTGTGTATGATGCGGGTTCAACAGCAGACATCGCAGCTATTGTCAAAGAATTGATGGAAGGGTTCGATGAACTGCTTGAAAAGGATATGCTGAATACGTACTTTTTCTTCCCTGAATTGGACTATGAACAAGCGGCAAAAGAACCGCTGTTCCATGACTTAAAAAGAAAACCTACATTAAGTGAGGACATCAAAGTCGACCGAGAAAAAGAAGGCGATGAAGACATTCACCAAGAGTATATGGAAGTGTGGCATCGAGAAACCGAAGCGCCATCCAAAAGCTTCCTTCAATTTGATTTAGAGCACGGCGGTAAAAGTGATCTTGGTAAGGATGCGGCAAGAGAAGGTGATGACGGAGATCAGGCACTCGGAACTGTCCAAGGCTCTGCAAAGCAAACACACCGAAAAGATTATTCAAAGCTTGAAGCGCTGGAAGAGGCTGAAGGTGAAGAAAGCGGAGCAGATGGCCATGAGAATGGAAAAGAAAACAAATATGCGTTTCCAGTCATGATTTCACCAGATCCTCCTAAGCCAGAACAAATCGATGCATACAAGCAGCATGCGAAGGAAATTGAGCCTTATCAGAAACGCTTAAAACAAATGATCCAAAAAACACTTGAACATAAAAAATCATGGCCTAAAACAGACCTTCATGCAGGACGTCTCAGTAAAAAGCTGATTCGCTACTTTACAGAGTCTAACCCGCGTCTTTTCTATAAAAAACAGGCACCGTCTTCTCAGATTGATGCTGTTTTCACCTTATTAGTAGACTGTTCAGCGAGCATGTTTGACAAGATGGATGAGACGAAAAAAGGCATTGTTCTCTTTCATGAAGCGTTAAAATCCGTGCAAGTCCCACATCAAATTGTTGGGTTTTGGGAAGATACAAACGACGCAACAGAAACAAGTCAGCCAAACTACTTCAACACAGTCGTGTCGTTCAAAGATTCTCTATTTGATGCAGGGCCTTCTATTATGTCTCTTGAGCCAGAAGAGGATAACCGGGATGGCTATGCGATCCGTCAAATGACAAAGATGATTTTAAAGCGAAGAGAAGAGCAAAAGTTTCTGATTGTCTTTTCAGACGGAGAGCCAGCTGCTTTCAGCTACGAACAAAACGGGATTGTCGATACGCATGAAGCAGTTCTTGAAGCGAGGAAAAAGGGCATTGAGGTGATCAATGTGTTTTTATCCAATTCACCGATAGAAGAAGCACAGATGAAAACCATTCAAGATATGTATGGCAAGTTCAGCATTTTTGTACCAGATGTCGATACATTGCCAGATGTTTTATATCCATTACTGAAGAAACTGCTGCATAAAAGCATTGGGGCATAAGGTTTTGCCCCTTTCTTCAAATTATTTTTCGGAATGATTTAAATTTTTTGTTTTTCTGTGAATTTTTTATCTTTAATTGAACAAAGAATGTAGAAAGTAATCCAAAACAGTGGTAGAATATTATTGGAAGCGTTTTATTACATAAATTTGGTCATTGTGTTCTGGAAGTTATATCGAGATAGTGTTCAATCACTTGATGATCAAAGTTGGGGGTAGTGTTCAAAATGTTTCAAAATGATGTGAAACAACCGTTGAGTTGGGAAGAATTTCATGGTCCGAACCTCGGCTATGTGCTCGAGCTCTACGATCAGTATGTCCAAGATCCTACTAGTGTTGATGAAGATCTAAGAGGCATATTTGATGAACTTGGTGCACCACCGAGTGAAATGAAGGAGGAAATTGGGAAAAAAGAAAATAGCGTAGTTACTTCTGAACAAATCCAAAAGATAGCATCAGTCGTTAAACTGGCAGAAGACATCAGAACGTATGGCCATTTAAATGCTTCCGTCAATCCTCTTCGCAAAGAAAAGGAATTACAAGAGCTGTTTCCTTTAAAGGAGTACGGTTTAACAGAAGAAGATGTCAAGAATATTCCGATATCTATTATTAGTCCGGATGCACCAAAACACATCTCAAACGGCATAGAAGCCATTAACCATTTGAGAAATACGTATAAACGTACCATTTCATTTGAGTTTGATCACGTGCATGACTTCGAAGAGCGAAACTGGCTCTCAAAATCAATCGAATCTGGTGAACTATTTAAGAAAAAACCAGCAGATAAACTAGTTTCTGTATTCAAGAGATTAACAGAAGTTGAGCAGTTCGAGCAGTTTCTTCATAAAACATTTGTTGGGCAAAAGCGCTTCTCTATAGAAGGTTTAGACGCACTTGTCCCAGTACTTGATGAAATTATTTCAGAGTCTGTTACACAAGGGACTTCAAATATTAACATTGGAATGGCACACAGGGGCCGTTTAAATGTATTAGCACATGTGTTAGGAAAGCCATATGAGATCATTTTCTCAGAATTCCAGCATGCGCCAAATAAAGAGCTCGTTCCATCAGAGGGCTCTATTGGCATCAGCTACGGATGGACAGGGGATGTTAAGTACCATCTTGGAGCTGACCGTCAAATTAAAGACGAAGATACAAAGAGTGCGAGAGTTACGCTTGCTAATAACCCAAGTCACTTGGAGTTCATTGATCCAATCATTGAAGGAAGCACGCGTGCCGCTCAGGAATCACGTACTCAAAAAGGCTATCCAGTTCAAGACGTTGAAAAAGCGTTAGCCATCTTAATTCATGGGGATGCAGCATTCCCTGGAGAAGGAATTGTGGCAGAAACATTAAATTTAAGTCAACTTGTAGGCTATCAAGTGGGCGGAACCATCCATATTATTGCCAACAATATGATCGGGTTTACAACAGAAAGCAATGAATCTCGCTCGACGAAATATGCGAGTGACCTTGCAAAAGGATTTGAGATTCCTATTGTTCATGTCAATGCAGATGATCCAGAAGCGTGTTTAGCGGCTGTTCAGCTAGCAGTAGAATACCGCAAACGCTTCAAGAAGGATTTCCTTATTGACTTGATCGGTTACCGCAGATACGGTCATAACGAAATGGATGAGCCTTCTACAACTCAGCCAATGCTGTACGATGCGGTTAGAAAGCACAAAACGGTCAAGAATATCTTTGCAGATAAACTTGTCTCAGAAGGTCTTTTGACAAAAGAGCAGCGTGAAGAAATCGAGCAGGCTGTGACAGCAAAAATAGAAGAAGCTTATAAAAAGGTGCCTTCAAAGAAAGAGCATACGATTCAAGAAATCGAACTGCCAGAGCCTGTATCAAACGGCTTCCCAGCAGTGGATACATCAGTAGAATTTGATGTATTGCGAAAGCTGAATGAAGAATTGATCAGCTGGCCGAATGATTTCCAAGTATTTGGTAAGCTGAAGCGGATCCTTGAAAAACGTGCAAAAGTGTTTACAGATGACCGTAAAGTAGAATGGTCACTTGGGGAAGCACTCGCATTTGCATCTATATTAAAAGACGGTACGCCAATTCGAATGACCGGACAGGATTCAGAGCGTGGTACTTTCGCTCAAAGAAACCTTGTTCTTCACGACAGTCAAACGGGAGATGAATTTATTGCTCTTCATGAACTAAGTGATGCAAATGCATCGTTTACAGTTCATAACAGTCCACTGTCAGAAGGCTCAGTCATCGGGTTTGAATATGGTTATAATGTCTATTCTCCTGAAACGTTAGTGATTTGGGAAGCTCAATTCGGAGACTTCGCAAATGCGGCTCAAGTGTATTTCGATCAATTTATCTCAGCTGGCCGTGCAAAATGGGGACAAAAATCAGGTTTAGTCATGCTGTTGCCGCATGGATATGAAGGACAAGGTCCTGAGCATTCAAGTGGAAGAACAGAGCGCTTCCTGCAATCAGCTGCTGAGAATAACTGGACAGTTGCGAACCTGACAAGTGCAGCGCAATATTTCCATATTCTTAGAAGACAGGCGAAAATGCTGCTTCGTGAAGAGATTCGTCCGCTTGTCATTATGACACCGAAGAGTCTGCTTCGTAACCCGAACACATTGTCTGAAGTCCAAGAATTAACAGATGGACAGTTCCGTCCAGTTCTTGAACAGCCAGGTCTTGTACATGAACACGAAAAAGTATCGCGTCTCGTGCTATCTAGCGGGAAGGTATCCATTGATATTAGTGATCGTTTTACTCAAATGGAAGAGCCGAAAGATTGGCTTCACGTTGCAAGAGTGGAACAGCTATATCCGTTCCCAGCCAAAGATATTAAAGGAATTTTAACAAAGCTGACAAACTTAGAAGAAATCGTATGGGTGCAAGAAGAACCGCAAAATATGGGAGCTTGGGGATACATTGAGCCATATTTACGTGAAATTGCGCCTGAAAAAGTAAAAGTACGTTACATCGGCCGAAGAAGACGTTCAAGTACGGCTGAGGGTGATCCAACTGTGCATAAAAAAGAACAAGAACGAATTGTATCTGATAGCTTGACTCGCAAAAACTAAGGGGGAAATGAAAAATGGCGGAAATTAAAGTACCTGAATTAGCGGAATCAATCTCGGAAGGAACGATTGCTCAATGGCTAAAGCAGCCGGGCGATTATGTGGAGCAGGGGGAGTACCTGCTAGAACTTGAAACAGATAAAGTCAATGTCGAACTGACTGCTGAAGAATCTGGTGTATTAAAAGAAGTGCTGAAAGATTCTGGTGACACTGTACAAGTTGGAGAGGTCATCGGAACGATTGCAGCAGGTGAAGCTGGCGGAAGCGAGTCCGCAGCTCCAGCACCTGAGCAAGCTTCTGCACCAGCATCGAAAGAAGAACCGGCAGCTGCTCAAAAAGAAGAAGCAGTGAAAGAAGAGCCGAAAGCTGGTAATGGCAGAACCATCGCTTCTCCTGCAGCTAGAAAATTAGCGAGAGAGAAGGGGTTAGACTTATCTGAGATTCCAACCGTAGATCCGCTGGGCAGGGTACGAAAGCAGGATGTCGCTTCTTATCAAAAGAATGAAGCACCTGCAAGTGCACCGAAAGCCGCGCCAAAAGCAAATGCTGCGGTGCAAACTGAACAACCAGGTAAGCCTATTGAACGTGAAAGAATGTCACGCCGCAGACAAACAATTGCAAAACGTTTAGTTGAAGTTCAACAAACGGCTGCGATGCTGACGACATTTAATGAAGTCGATATGACAGCGGTGATGGATTTAAGAAAGCGTCGTAAAGATGCCTTCCTAGAACAAAATGATGTCAAACTTGGCTTTATGTCCTTCTTTACAAAAGCAGTTGTAGCAGCACTGAAGAAATATCCGCTGCTTAACGCAGAAATTCAAGGTGATGAGCTTGTCTTGAAGAAATTCTATGACATCGGCATCGCTGTTGCTGCAAACGAAGGACTTGTCGTACCGGTTGTCCGTGATGCAGACAGATTGTCATTTGCGGGGATTGAAAAAGAAATTGGTCATCTAGCGAAAAAAGCAAGAGATAACAAATTGTCTCTTAATGAGTTACAAGGTGGATCATTCACGATCACAAACGGCGGAACATTTGGTTCTCTGCTATCAACTCCGATTTTAAACAGCCCGCAAGTTGGAATTTTAGGGATGCATAAAATTCAGCTTCGTCCTGTGGCGATTGATGAAGAACGTTTTGAGAACCGTCCGATGATGTATTTAGCTCTTTCTTATGACCACCGCATTGTCGATGGTAAAGAAGCAGTTGGATTCCTTGTTACGATTAAAAATCTGCTTGAAGATCCTGAGCAGCTATTACTTGAAGGATAATCTTCAATTATAAAAAGCTAGCACCTGTTAAGGTGCTAGCTTTTTTTCTTTTCACTGTCATGTTGTCCTCGTTTTGACCAATACGTCGAAAGCCAGGAACCAGATAAATTATGCCACACACTAAAAATCGCACTTGGTACGGCTGCGAGCGGTGAGAAGTGTGCTGTTGCTAGCGCTGCACCGAGCCCGGAGTTTTGCATGCCTACTTCGATCGAGATCGCTCTACGAGAAGGGATATCCATTCTCCACCACTTTGCGATCAGGTAGCCAAAAAAGAGACCAAGTCCATTATGTAATATAACTACGGCAAATATCAGCAATCCAGATTGAAGAATCTGCTCTTTATTTGCACTGACAACCGCTGCAATGATCAACACAATTCCAGCAACAGATACAAGCGGCAATGCTTGAACCGCATAGTTTACTTGTTTTTTCAAAAATACCTTAACGATAACCCCTAAGATAATAGGAATTAGCACAACTTGGACAATCGACAAAAATAATGCCTCCGGTGATACAGGTAACCATGATCTTGCAAAAATATAGATAAAGAGAGGCGTTAAAAAGGGAGCAAGAAGGGTCGATATAGTTGTGACCGCTACGGATAATGCCATATTGCCTTTTGCCAAGAAAGTCATGACATTGGATGCTGTACCGCCCGGGCAGCAGCCCACAAGAATAACACCTACTGCAATTTCAGACGGCAGCCGTAATCCGTAAGCTAAAAGAAAGGCGATCAGCGGCATGAGTGTGTACTGCGCCAAAACCCCGATTAACACATAGAGAGGTTTACGAAAAAGCTCCTTAAAATCTTCACCAGATAACGTAAGCCCCATCCCAAACATAATGACACCTAGTAAAAAAGGGATATACGGTCCAATCTGAGAAAATATGTCAGGAAAAGCAAATCCAAGACATGCAAAGATAATGACCCAGATTGCAAAGGTTCTTCCTGCAAATTGACTAATGGTTAAAAGAATATTCATTCATTGCTTCATCTCACTTTCCTCACATATCTTTCTTATTTTAAACGAATTTTCTGAAAAAACAACCTATTCTTTATAAAGGTGTTAATAATAAAATTATGTAAACTAAAAATACCCCATATAAGCATTAGCCTATATGGAGCATCGTTTTAAAAAGGGGTCCATCTCACTTGCTGTGCTTGCTTAAGCCTAGCTTCTGGCTCACGCCAGTCGACTACATTCCACCAACGATCTACGTATTTCGCTTTTTCATTCAGATATTGAAGGTAGTAGGCGTGCTCCCATACATCAAGGGCTAGAAGGGGGATCACGTCCCATTGTGACAAAAATTGATGGCGTTCTGCTTGTAAAATCTCTAATCGCTGAGATCTGGGCGCCCATACGAGAATAGCCCAGCCAACACCTTCTACTTGTTTGGCCGCTGCTGAAAATTGAGATTTAAATGCATCATAGCTCTCAAACGATTGTTCAATGAGACGAAGCATTTGTCCAGTGGGCTTTCGTTTTCCTGAAGGACTCATGGAAAACCAAAAAATACAATGTAAATAGTGCCCCGCACCATTGAAGGCAAGCTCCCGTTCCCAATGCTTGATCATTTTAAAATCATTGGTTCTTCTTGCATTTTTTAATGCAAGCTCAGCTTGGTTCAAACCATCAACATATGATTGATGATGCTTCTGGTGATGCAAATACATAATTTCTTTTGAAATAAACGGTTCTAGTGCATCATACCGGTAAGGGAGAGGAGGTAACTTGTGACTTCCAGCTGCTACCTCTCGCATGTCTTCTTGTGGGTTCATGTCCTCAGCAATACGTTCTGCCAGTTCGTACCACTCTTGTTCACTGGAATGTTCATCATCCATTGAGAACCATAATTGGTCTACTTTCTGACGGATGTTGTCATCTTGAATCGCGGGTTGAATGGAGCTAAGCCACTCTTTGAGCTGCATTCGATACTCTTCCTTATTCATTCTTACGCCTCATTTCTTCTAAAAATGTGGAACAAGCCATCATCGGAAAGACAAATGGGTAGCTATGATAAGTGATGTAAAATTGCTTTGGCAGGCCAATGCCTACTGGATAGTGCAAGGCTTCACTCGTGTGCTGATGATGGATCAAAAATGAGATGGCTTTTAAAATCGTCTTGTCTTCTGGCTTCTCATATTGTAAAAGTGCCTCTGCTGCCCAAGCCGTCTGAACCACTGTGCCAAACGGAAGGGGGACATACGTTTTTACCTCTGCACTTTTACATGATTCTCCGAAGCTGCCATCTTCTCGTTGAATCTGCTTTAAAAATCGGCATGCTTTTTGAACAGCAGGATGGGTGGAGGGGATGCCGGCAGCTTTTAGACCTGTTAATGCTGCCCACGTTCCATAAATATAGCAAACCCCCCATCTGCCAAACCATGATCCATTTTTCTCTTGATGATTTAGGAGCCATTTGACACATTGATCTTTTTGCCTCTGAATAGGCGGTGACATGTTTTTCTCTTCAAGACCAATGAGATGAAGCACGCGGCCTGTAATATCGGGAGTCGATGGATCAATTGCTGCATCCTCCGCAGATTCAAGCGGCAGATGTCGAAGCAGGAAGTGATCTTGATTTTTTTCAAAGGCAGAGAATCCGCCGTCACGGTTTTGCATGGAAAGAAGCCAATGAAACCCTCGCTTCCACTGAACTGGTGCGTATATTTTAGGAATGGCTTTTAATACAATTTGCGTATCATCACAATCAGGGTTATTCGTATTGATATCTGAAAAACCAAAGCCTCCCGGAGCAGCATGCCGGTTATGAATCGCCCAATCTGCTTTCTTCATTTGCTGCCGGTTCAGTAAGTATGAGAAAGATTTTGTGATGACTGGGTCTTCTTGTTTTTTGCCAGCTTTTTGAGAAGCATAACTGACAAGCGCTGTATCCCAAACTGTGGATGTGGAATTTTCTGCATACATTCTGCCCTGACAGTCAGTGACTAGCTTTTTCATGCCTTTGACTGCTTTTAAAATGAGGTGATGTCCTGGGGAGTACCCAAGACTCATAAGTGCATAGACCATAAAAATACTTGCACTTAAATAGCTGTACAGTGTGCCATCTTTTTCGAGGCGGTCAAACATATATCGCTTTGCTGCTTCATATCCGAAAAAGTCCAGCCGGCTGTCGAGTGCTGTATACGATCGCATGTAAGTCAGAAAGTGATGAGTGGAACGTTCTTCTCTTGCCATAAACCAGTCAAATGGATTCTTAGACATGTTTGCATCAAGGTGTGCTAGGCTTGGAAATTTCTCATGAGAAGTATATCGTTTGTTGAGTGCAATCATCATTGGCACAAAGTGAATTCTTGCATATGCACTAAGATGATAGAAGTGAAGCGGAAAGTATGTAGGGATGAGTAAAAAGGAAAGTGGTGCATAGAAGTACGGCCACGGGTGCATGCCGTTGACGGCGAGCATCCACTTTGTCATAAAGTGAACGTTCTTTAATCCGCCATTTGATCGAATATATTGCGCTGCTTTTTCCATATGAGGCTCATCTTGTTGAAACCTGCCTGAAACGAGCATTCCGCAATAGCCCTGCACAGTGGCTGTTACATGTCCCGTTTGATCATGATACAAAGAAAAAGACCCATCCTCATTTTGTTTTTCGCGTATCGCTTCTGCTAATTGATGAACCAAAGCCTGATCCGAATCGCCAACAGCCTTTAACAGCATAATCAAAAAAGCATTTGTCATCATTGGACCTTCAAAGCAGAAAACAAAGGCGCCATCTTCTCGTTGTCTTCGCTGCATTTCTATGTGCAATTCTTCAATAAATTCGTTTACTCTCAATTTAAAATCTTGCATATGCTTGCCATGCTCCTTTCCTTTCATACTATATTCAGGAGCTGGCCTGTCACATGCAAACACAAAAAAAGCCGATGACAGGGTCACCGGCTCAGCGTGTAGACAAA
>NZ_LRMO01000017.1:0-45535 GCF_019266135.1 Bacillus sp. F2HM | reverse complement strand
CTCCAGTGATACCCGTCGCACCAGTAGAACCAGTATCTCCAGTGATACCTGTAGCACCAGTAGGACCAGTAGCTCCAGTGATACCTGTAGCGCCAGTAGGACCAGTATCTCCAGTGATGCCCGTTGCCCCCGTAGGTCCAGTAGGTCCGGTATCTCCAGTGATACCCGTGCTGCCTGTCGCGCCGGTATCTCCAGTAGCCCCGGTAGAACCGGTAGCCCCAGTAATACCTGTGGCACCAGTAGGTCCAGTTGAACCGGTAATACCCGTGGCACCAGTAGGTCCAGTTGAACCGGTGATACCCGTCGCCACGGTAGGTCCAGTAGCCCCAGTGATACCTGTAGCGCCAGTAGGCCCAGTTTCACCTGGTGCTGCTAAAAGTGTGTAATCTGACGACATATCTGGCGTACCTGAAGGTGGTGCAGAATCCACAATATACGTACCACCACCATAAGTGACCACTTGCCCTACTGAATATGTTGGTGCCATAACAGGATCATAGGCTTCAACACCACTTAATCCGATCCCAGTAGGCCCCGTAGGCCCAGTTTCTCCAGAAGCAGCCAAAAGGGTATAGTCGGGGGAGAGTCCAGGTATTCCTGATGGAGCGTCAACATTGGCAATGTAAGTACTGCCATTAAACGTGACCACTTGCCCTGCATCGTAATCTTGTGATTGTGAGGGATCAAAAGGAAGGGCGCCGGTTAACCCGCCAGCAGGTCCAGTAGGTCCGGTTGGTCCAGGGGGACCTGCTGGGCCTGCCGGGCCTCTTGGTCCAGCTCTTTGATTTGGTTTTGATTGCTTTATTCCTTTTGCAATGTGGCAGGGGTGATTCCCTTGAGATATATTTTGTTTTGGATATTCTTGTTTAATGAATGGACAGTCTCTTTTTCGAGGACGGTCATGACGTGATCTTTTGTAATGAGGCTGTTCATGGTATTTACCGCAAAAGGGACATTTGTGTTCGAATTGATTGTACAAATTGCCCATCTCCTAGAATTGATATTTCATTCTATGTGCAAATTTTCAAATTGGAAGTAAAACCTAGAAAATCATCATTTCGAAAATCATCGAATCAAATCATTTAAATCTTTCATGGATTTGTGTTATGGTGTTGAAAGTATAAAATAGTATGATTTTTGACAGAAATGGGGACATCATTTATGAGTCAATCAGTTTTACAAGGCAAAGCCTATTCCGTTTTAAATTTATCCTCAGTGACAGAAGGAGGTACCATTAAAGAATCTTTTGATCGTAGTATGGATTTAGCAAAAAAGGCGGAGAAGTGGGGCTATCATAGATACTGGCTGGCAGAACACCATAACATGGAAGGGGTAGCGAGCTCTGCAACGTCAGTTTTAATTGGATATATTGCGGGAGGAACCGAAAAAATTCGAGTAGGATCTGGCGGGATTATGCTGCCAAACCACTCTTCACTTGTCATTGCCGAACAATTTGGCACACTTGAGACATTGTATCCGGGGAGAATTGATTTAGGTCTTGGCAGAGCACCAGGGACAGATCAGTTAACAGCAAGAGCGCTTAGACGTAATCTTCATAACGGAGAAGATTTCCCAGAGCAGCTTGAAGAACTTCGTCAATATTTCAAGCCGACCGGTCAGGTTAAAAAACATGTAAGAGCTGTTCCAGGAGAAGGTCTGGACATTCCGATTTGGCTCCTTGGTTCAAGTGGTTTTAGCGCCAGACTTGCAGGAGAACTTGGATTACCATTTGCCTTTGCAGCACATTTCTCACCTAAAAATACAATTCCCGCGTTAGAGTTGTACAGACAGTCATTTAGACCTTCTGATGTATTAAAAGAGCCTTATGCCATGGTCGGTGTGACGGTTTTTGCTGCAGATCAAACAGAACGGGCTGAATACTTGGCAACATCTCATTATCAGCGGTTTTTAAGTCTCATTCGCAACACACCAGGAAAACTGAAGGCACCTGTCGACAGCATGGACGGTCTTTGGAGTCCATATGAAAAGGCGATGGTGGATGAACAATTAAGCTCGACTATCATTGGGGATAAAGAAAAAGTAAAAATAGAATTAGAAGCCTTTATTGAAGCTACACAAGCAGATGAAGTGATGATTAATTCGGATATGTTTGATCATCAAGAAAGAATGCGTTCGTATGAAATCATCGGAGAGATCTTTCAAGAGGCACAAGAAAAATAAACATAAAAAAAGAACTGCACAGAGCAGTTCTTTTTTATTTAAGCTTTTGTAAAAATGCGAAATGGTTGTCCGATTGGCAGAACAATACGGCCAAAATGTGTATTAAGAACAACAGCTGCAGAACCATAAAATGAAAGCAGGGAAATGATCAATTCTGCAATACCAGCCATGGTATGAGTCAAATCATACATCACACCAAATGTACTAAGGGAAAGACCAATGAATAAGAAATCAATAAAGACGAAAATCAAAAATAACACTTTATGTGTTTCCATTGCACCAATCGTCATAAACAAGCTGAAAATCAAATAACCAATAAACGCAAAGCCTAGCTGTTTTGGATCTGCTGCTCCCGCAAGCGTTTTCCCAAAGACGCCGGCTTGAATGAGCCAAGTTGTTCCAACGCCCATCCAGAAAAGACCGAATGCGCCAAAAGCAGTGGCTCCAAAAATATTATGATGCTTTGAATCTTGTATGGACGCGATCAGCTGCGCGATTCCTCCAAGGAAGATAGCCCAAGGTAAAATAAGGGAAGTGCCATCTGTGATTCCTAGTTTTTGTGAGGACGCAACGAGCGTCACCATTGCTAAACCAAACAAACCAAGTGGTGTTGGGTCTGCAATTGATAATCGAATTGCTTGAACATTCTGTTTTTCCATAATGACCTCCTACAATTTGCACTTACAAAAGATACTCGAATTCGATAGAAACGTCAAGCTCTTTTTTAGTAGACACTTGCATCGTCTTCCAAATAAATCTATATTTAATACATATCAAATGTGATAGAAAAAGAGGGATAAAATGAGTAAAGGCTTATCTGGAAAAACGATTGCCATTTGTGGAACAAGAAAAACAGAAGAAATGCGTACACTTGTCGAAAAACAAGGAGGACAAGCCGTTATTCGCTCTCTTCAAGGAACCGTATTTTTAGCCAAAGAGGAATTAAAGCCAGGCATAGAAACCTTTGTGAGGCAAGGGGCCGACTGGGTGATCTTGACAACAGGCATCGGTACAGATACATTGATTGAGAGTGCGGAAGAGCTGCAGCTTGGTAAAGAATTTATGAACATTCTATCAAACGCACATATTGCTTCAAGAGGGTACAAAACCTTTGCTGCTTTGAAAAAACGCGGAATTCAGCCTGAGGTCTCTGATGAAGACGGTACGGTTCGTGACTTGATTTCAAAGCTTGAAGACAAGGAATTTCAAGGCAAACGTGTGATGGTGCAGCTTCATGGTGAAAATGCACCAGCTCTCATTCAGTTTTTACATGACAAGGGGGCAGATGTTTTGCCGCTTTTACCATATCAGCACACACCTCCTGAACCAGAGGCAGCTGAAACGCTGCTGCGAGAAATGAAAGATGGACTAGTTCATGCCGTCTGTTTTACAACCGCTGTCCAGGTTCACGCCTTTTTCAAACTAGCCGCAGAATGGGGCAGAAAAGAAGAATTGCAAGCATTATTCGAGCAGCACGTGCTTGCAGTAGCTGTCGGAAAAGTCACTGCTGAAGCTTTAAAAGAAGAAGGAATAAACCGAATTCTTGCCCCGTCACTTGAGAGAATGGGTGCAATGATTATAGAATTATCCCAATATATGAAAAAACAATCAGCACACATATAAAAAAACGCCTTTCACCAGATCAGTGAAAGGCGTTTTGGTTAGATTGTCCGTTTTCGATTCGTCCGAATTTTTTTGAGTACAAAGTAGAGAACAATCAGGACAATGGCAATGACCATAATAGGGGTTGTATAAGCATGAGCAACACTTTGAATATGATCCCATTTTGTCCCAAGCTGCATGCCAAGATAGATAAATAAGATAGACCAAGGGATGGCAGCTAATCCTGTCAAGAAAACGAATTTCAAAAAAGGCATCTTGGCAATACCCGCTGGAATCGAGATGGCATGACGGACAACAGGGATAAAGCGCGCGGTAAACACTACACCGGTTCCATACCGGTCAAACCAGCGCTCTGCAGTCGCGATATGATGTTCATGGATGAATAAATACTTTCCATACTTTGTTAAAAAAGGTCTTCCGCCGTACAGACCGATCCAGTATATAAAACACTGGGCGAGTGTACCTCCAATGACGCCGGCAATCACAGCTCCAACAAAACCAATTGTGCCTGTTGACACCATATATCCGCCATAGGCAAGTACAATTTCACTAGGAATGATTTCAATCATCAGCCCTAGTGCTACACCTACATAACCTAGGCTTGTCAGCCAGGTCAAAATTTCATTAAAAAAGGTTCCCATTCATTTCACTCTGCCTTTAAATACGATTTTCTTCAAGCATCCTTATAAGAGCCTATGCTTGTTTTTCTTCTCTCATGAGTATGCTTTGCATATATGCTAGCATGGCTGGCCGCATATCATGACGCATTAATCCAAGTTCTGCCGCTGCCTTAAATGAGCCGAGCTTATCACCAACATCAAATCTCATTCCCTCTAATTGTGTTGCATAAATGGGTGATTCATGTGCAATGATTTTCAGCGCATCTGTCAGCTGGATTTCGTTCCCGGTACCTCTCTCGATTCCTTGTAAAATAGGAAAAATCGATGGTGTTAACAGGTACCTGCCCATGACGGCTAAATCGGAAGGAGCTTCATGAATAGCTGGCTTTTCCACTAAGTCTGTGACTTCAAACACTTGACCGTCTATTCTAGCTGGTTTTATCATACCATACTTGCTGACATCTAGACGATCCACTTGCTGGACGCCAATGACCTCTCTTTGTTTGTCTTCAAAGACTTCCATGAGCTGAGAGAGTGCTGGTCTTTCTGACACCATGACATCATCACCTAAAAGGACCGCAAAAGGATCGTTACCAGTAAAATGACGTGCACATAATACCGCATGTCCAAGACCTAAGGGCTCCTTTTGACGAATATAATGAATATTGGCCATATCCGCAATATGTTTGATTTCAGCCAGCTGTTCTTCTTTCCCTTTTTCAAGCAAATTCTGTTCTAGCTCAATCGAACGGTCAAAGTGATCTTCAATCGATTTTTTGTTTCTTCCTGTGATAATCAGTATATCTTCAATTCCTGATTGAACAGCCTCCTCAACTATGTATTGAATGGCGGGTTTGTCGATAATAGGCAGCATTTCCTTTGGCTGTGCTTTCGTTGCGGGTAAAAAACGTGTGCCTAATCCGGCTGCTGGTATGACGGCTTTTTTGATGTTCATTGAATCATCGCTCCATTTCTGATGGTTTATTTTCTGAAGGAAAAACCCATAGGCGGCTTCCAGTAAAAGTGATCTTCATGCCAAGAAGGGTGCCAATCGCTTTACTAATAATTAATGAGAAACCTGCTAGCTGCATGACATATAAGACAACATAGGTGAGAAGACACGCTGCTCCGTTGACTGTGGCCCACTTGATCCATTCCCACCTGTCAGCTTTCTTTTTTACTTGGAACGTCCATTTTCGATTCCAAACATAACTGTTCAGCATCCCTGCAGTATAGGACAGGCACTGGGCAAGAAAAGGGGGAACAAAGAAGGCGGTTAAAAAAAAGAAGAACAGAAAGTCAATCATTGTATTGCTTGCACCTACAATGAAAAATGCGGCATAGGTCCGAATATTACTCTTTGTCATGTGAAGAATCATCACCTCCTAGAGTTTGAGTGGGTGTATGAATACTATACAAAAGCGAGTTGACGAATCAGTGAAGAAAAGATGAAAAAAACATGAACAAGCGATATCCGTTTTTTCACCAGCTCGTGATATAATTTGTAAGATGAAACGAACGGGTGGTGCACAAACATGTATTTAACAATCGCAGAAACAGCTGAATACTTGGAAGTATCAGAATCGTATATTGAAAAATTAATCCAGCAAAAAAAGATCCGTTACGTATTTGACGGGGAATCTTATCTTATTTATCAAGGGCAGTTTCAAACGCATTTAAAGCAGCTCGAACAATATAAAGAGCTCGTCCAAGAGATCTTAAATGAACCGATTCCGGAAGACCCCGATGTAAAGGATGAAGATTAGAATATTGTCATTTTTTCAATTGATTCAACATGGATCAATGTAGAAAGAATAATCTTTATATTAACTTATGCTCAAATGGTTCTCGCTCTTTCTCGAATGACAATCATTAGCAGCAAAAGGCAGTGAAAACAATGGGGACAACTACTTTATGTGAAGCCTGTCAAAAAAACGAAATGAACGTTGTAGAATCGTCTGATGAACCGAAACAGCCTTATCAATTATGCTATCAATGCCACGAAAGACTACTCACCTATTCATTACGGCCTATTGAATGGTATAACCTAGCTGTTCTCCATTCTCCTAAACAATTTTTACTCCCGCGATGATTTTTATGGAGAGGACGGACAGGCTTTCCAACTAAAGGAGGACGTCGTCATTACCAAAAGTGAGAAAGCACCAACATTAGAAGCCGTTAGGCGTGATTTGGTGTCTTTATTAGACTTTTCAATCACTAGATGGTTTCTTGAGGATGATGTCATCGATGCGCTAAAGCAGCACGATCAGCAAAAAATCTTGGATTCTATTCAAAGTAGGTTTTATGAAACGGAGCATGCCGAAGTGAAATCACGAATGTTAGAAATCGCGGCTGATGTTCTCGATACATTTGCCGCTGAATGGGTCAGGGAACTTTTGGATCACGAGGACGAAGAATTCCTTTATCCACTTTCGTGGGCAGCAGCCAGCTGTTTGCCAGAAGATGAGGGATTACACCATATATTGAAAAAAATGAAATCGATCAGTGAAAAAGAATTGCCGTTAGAGGCTTTTATTTGCCTGCACCGTTTCCGTTCTCACAAAATATTGGATTGGATGGAGTCAAATTGCACCCATTTTCACGATCAGTGGGGAAGGCTGGCAGCCGTCAGCTGCCCAACCTGGGAGAGAATGAAATCTTGGCTAAACAAAGGAAGACCTTTCAGCTTAATTGCACTAGATACATTGGCAAACTGTGCAGGGAATAGACCGGCCCTAGTGGAACAATATTCACCTAAAATCCTTAAAACGGATAAAAATGAAGTAGAAAAGATTTTACATGATGTTAATCAAAAAGATCCGGTTCCACGAGTGAAAATGAAAGTGTCCAAAATCTTGGAGAACAAACAAGACATATTTGCATAAGCCTTTTTATTGGCTGACTCCCGTTTGAACAATTTTCATGTGGCATTTCACTTGTACATCTGCATCAGGATAAATGTCTTGCCATTTTTCTGGTGTCATTGCCTTGTCTTTTGATCTATACCTAAGGCCCAGTCCAAGCGGGTCTATGTTTTGCTTTTTAAATGACTGTACAAGATCTTCTCCTTGCTGAGTGATACGTTTTTCAACTTCTTTTTCGACTTGGTCCAATATATTCGGTTTATCAATTTTTTTGGACTTCATGAATTCTTTTAATTCGCCTTTTAGTTTGATATCAATCGTGATATGAGGCTTTTTTGTTAGGTTTTTCGTCGGTTTGATCTGGTAAGACACATGTGATTTGATATTTTCAATGACAACATGAGTCTTCGCTCGATTATGCAATTGAAACTCATAGATGCCATTTTTATGATTTTCAATCATCGCTTTAAATGTGAACGTGTCTTCTCCTGGAATATGACCCACCATTTTTTCTTGATCAAATAGAGCAACGCCTGAGACCTTGATGGCATTGCTTGTTCTTTTAATGTAAGGGAGATAAGCATCGACCCCTTTTGCCATCATCTGATTCATAAAAATATGCTGATTTGTGACAGGCTCATTGCCATTTCGCATATTTTGGGCTAACAGATCAGAGAGATATACACCTATATTTAAGTTCGTTTGATTCATTTTTGTGTATAATAATTCTTCGACTTCTCCGCCAACAATCGCAAACACTTGGCGTGAACCAATAATAGGATCACGATAAATGTAATTCATTAAATCGATCATGCCGACTTCTTTTGCTAACTTTTCACTGACTAAAATAACGAGCACCTGGCCCATAACCACCGGAAAAGGCGATTTTTCTGACACGAGAAATTGGATATTACTAATCGTGTTTGACTTTGCACTTAATATTTGATAGCTGCCTTGCTCTTCACTTTTAAAGACGGGAAAGACAAAAAAGCCCTTCATTTCGCCATCTTCCATTAAATCAAATCCTGCCGCCTGGGAGATATTTAATTCATCTAATAGACGGGGCTGTGCACAGCTAGTTAACAAAAGACTAAACAACATGAGACCTATGAGTACATACTGTTTCATGTTCGTTTTTTCACCCACCTTTTTTTCAGCATCAGTCCAATGACCATACAGACAATCAATCCATAGATCAGAATGAATCCGCTAAATTCCACCCATTGATTAAAGGTTTCAAAAGAAGTTGCACTGGCAAAAAACGAAAACATGATCAGAATGAGGATGCTGAGTCCGATGAATGTGACGCGCTGGCTCGTATGAAGCACTTGTTTTGCCATGCGGCTCGCAGCCCATAATGGAATCGCGATATTTGGAATGATCAAAATCAGCCAAAGAGACACTTCAATAAATTCAAAACGCTGGATAAACGGAAGCTTCACAATGCTGGTTAACGTTAGCGTCGGCCATTTTGTTAATTTGAGCTGAGCACTTGAGTAATATGCAATGGAGACGAGAAAAGTGAGCAAGTTTAAGCATGTTGTAAATAATACCCCCATGTGAGCAAATTTTTGAGATGTCTGAGCTTGTTTAATAAAGGGATAATAGACAAGCAGCGTCCCAAAACCAAACATGGATAAGGACGCATCTTTGACTCCCACAAGCAGCTGAGAAAATGTATGATCAAACATTGGGAACATGAAACGAATATGACTATATTTCATGACATAAAAACAAATAAACGTCATCCAATACGTCAGTACAATGCTAAAAAATGCCCATCCAGCAATGGTTCTAAAGCCGCCGGTATGAATGTAATACACAAGCAGCAGCAGTACGGATGCAAACAAAAGACCAGGGATTTCTTTAAACAGCCATACATGGATCACATCCATGTAATGGATAAGAACGGTCAGCGACAAAGAAGCAAAATATAAGATATAAAGAATGTTGAATAATTGCCCAATCCATTTGCCAAATACATATTGTGTGATTTCACCAAATTCATCCGAAGGTGCCTTTTTAAACATCAAGTACATGAGAAAGATCATGACATTGACGCTCATGCCAGAAATCAGAATGGCGATCCATCCATCATTATTGATAGAACGAACAAGGTTTGTTTGAAAGTTTAAAATGCTGACACCGACTTGATTGGCATTGATGAGAAAAAACACAAAATAAGGGGATACTTGAAATTTCTCTTTGACAGAAGAAGAGCTCATTCATTCACTTCCTTATTCATAAAAATCATTTTTCCCCTTGCGGCCTTGCTTAGGCTTAGAGCGATGGATGGTTTCATTTTGCGGACGTAAATTTTCCGGCCTTTTGTTCAAAAAACGGAGCTGAGGACGAATCAAACTGCCCTTTAAATCAGCAAGGCGCATTGGAAAAATAGGCTCTAAATACGGCCGGCCAATTGAAGTTAATTTCATTAAATGGGTGAGCAGAAAGGATCCCATCACTGCAATACCTAATGCGCCCCAAACCTGTGCTGCGAGTAAAAAAGGAAATCTCAGCAACCGAATGGCACTGCCCATTTTGTAAATAGGGGTGACAAATGAGGCAAGAGCAGAAAGGGCAACAATAATGAGTAAAATATTGCTCGTTAAGCCTGCTGCTACAGCAGCCTGTCCAATGACAATCCCTCCAACAATCCCAAGTGTCTGCCCGACTTTAGCCGGGAGCCTTGACCCTGCTTCTCTTAGTAATTCAATCGAAATCTCTAAAAATAGTGCCTCAATGATCGGAGGAAATGGCACAAGATAGCGCGAGGACACAATGGTTTCTAATAAATCCTTTGGGATCAGCTCATAATGAAAGGTTAAAACGGCAACATATAAAGGTGTTGCAAAAATGGAAAATATCACAGCAAATATGCGTAACAGCCTAAAGCAAGAAGCCGCAATCCATGACATATTGTAGTCTTCCATAGTGGAAAAATACTCAAGTAAAATAGTCGGGGCAAGCAAGACATGAGGCGAACCATCCACTAATATGGCAATTTTCCCTTCTGATAAACCTGAAGACACGCGGTCGGGTCTTTCTGTATTCAAAAACAACGGAAAGATCGTATTGGACACATCATAAAGCATTTGAGCAAGGTAATTCGCATCTGAAATCTGATCATAATTAACGTCCTCAATTCGCTGAAGAACCGTTTCGATGTTTTCCGGGTTGGCGATTTCTTCAATATATAACACGGCTACTTTTGTTTGAGACAGCGTACCAACCGTCTTTTCCTCAACTTTCAGGTTAGGCGTCGGCAGCCGCCGCCTGACCAAATTTAAATTGGTATCTAAAACCTCCACAAATGCTTCCTGAGCACTGATAATGCCAAATTCAATCTCAGGCGGACCTACTTGTCTGCCTTTCTTTTCTTCAATCGGCAAAAGAAGCGTTTTGCCCCAGTCTGTCTCAAGTCTAATAGCAATGCTGCCCCGGTGAAGGGCTTCTTCCACTTTTTGAAGATCGCTCGTGATGACAGCCTGCTCAATGGGAATTCGTTCTTTCAGCTCTTCAAGAGTTGGTGTCAGGTGCAGTTGTTTGAGGGAGGGGAGAATTTGTTCATGTAGAAGATGTCCATTAATTAACGAACGAAAAAAGGAAATCCTATACAGGAAATCTCCATTTCGAGACAGCTCATTTGTAAAATCAGCAGAACGTGACAATGCTTCAAATACTGAATTCGGGTCCTTGTGTTGTTTGTTTTTCTTCAGCATTTGAACCAGCTCCTTCGGCGATTTGCCTCTATTATCTAACCAATTGTCTAAAGATATGCATGAAAAAAAGCGTTCAGCTTGATGGGCTGGACGCTTTTTTTCCATATAGAACGGCTTCTAATAATAAATCAGCTAAATGGACCGCGCGCATGCTCGGCGAGTGCCCTGAGCGTTTGATGCCTGCTGCCATTTGCAGCTGACAGCCTGGATTAGACGTAACAATGGCAGCGGCCTTTGTTTGGCTGGCTTCTGTCATTTTATGATCTAAAATTTGCATCGACATCTTTGGCTGCAACATGTTGTAAATGCCAGCTGAGCCGCAGCACCGGCCCGAATCCTTCATTTCTTTAAATGATACACCGTGAATGGCCTTCATCAGCACCCTTGGCGCATGCAGTACACCCATTCCGTTCCGCAAATGACAGGAATCTTGATAGGTGATGACTTGCTCTGGCAAAGCAAGCGGCATGCGGCGGTGAAATTCAAGCTCCACTAAAATGTCTGATATATCTGTGATTTTCTTTGAGAAGACTTCACTTCGCTTTTGAAAATCCGGATCATCGCAAAGCAAATGATCGTAATCACTTAAAAAAGCGCCACAACCGCCCGCATTCATGACAATGGCATCCGCATCTATCTGTTCAAAAGCTTCAATATTCCGCTTTGCTAACTGTTTCGCTTGTTCTTTTTCACCGCTATGGCCATGGAGCGCTCCGCAGCACGTCTGAATAGGAGGGACGATGACGTCACAGCCTGCCAGCTGCAAAAGCTGGATGGTTGCTTCGTTTGTACTGGAAAAAACCGTGTCCATTAAACAACCAGTAAAAAAGGCGACTCGTTTTCTCGCTGGCCCGGCGGCTTTGTATTCCGTCAAACGGCTTTTCTGTTGACGCGGCACCTTTGGAAGCGCCTGTTCCATCAGGCGTAAGTGCGGTGGAAGCACCTTCAGCATGCCAGTTTTACGGGCGGCCGTTTGCAGACCAGATGTTTGATAAAATCGAAGAAGTCCTGCTGCTTGCCTCATTCGGCTTTGTGAAGGAAAGAGACCTTTAAACACGACACGTCTTACAAGTTTGACAGGGATGGATTGTTTTTTGTGCTGCTGAATGATGTCTCTTGCATCCTCAAGTAACCTTCCATATTTGACGCCGGAAGGGCAGACCGGTTCACATGCACGGCAGCCAAGACAAAGATTCAGTGAATGCTCGACATCTTCATCTGGCTCAATGACGCCGTCTCTCACCGCCTTCATTAAAGCAATTCGGCCGCGGGGAGAGTGTGTTTCTTGCTGACCAGATTCAATATAAGTAGGGCAGGAAGGGAGGCAGAAGCCGCAGCGCATGCAATTGAGTAGCTCTTTTTCGTCCATCTGCTGCTGAAATGTTTGCTGAATCTCTGTTTGTTTAGAACTCATGAGACCACCACCCGCTTTCTTGCGGCTTTTCCAAACACTTTATCAGGGTTCATGATATTTTCCGGGTCAAGCGCTTGTTTGATCGCTTTCATTGCCGCAATGCCTTCTTTTTTAACCTTTAGTTCTAAGTAAGGGGCTTTCATAAGACCTACGCCATGTTCACCCGTAATGGTGCCGCCAAGTGAGACTGCTTTTTCAAAAATGGCCTGAAAGGCTTCTTCCACCCGTTTCATTTCTTCTTCATTTCTTGCATCTGCTGCACAAGTAGGATGCAAATTGCCATCACCTGCATGACCAAATGTACAGATTTTCACTTTGTACTCCTTCGCAATGTCTTCGATCGCCCGCACCATGCTGGCAATTTCAGACCGGGGAACTGTGGCATCTTCTAAAATGGTCGTCGGGCTTAAGCGGGCGAGGGCAGATAAAGCGGATCGTCTCGCTGTTAAAAGTGCATTTGCTTCTTCTTCAGAATGAGCGATATTCACTTCTTTTGCACCGTACTGCTGGCAAATTTTTGCGATGCTCTGCATATCACGGGCAACCGCCTCAGGATGGCCGTCTTGTTCGATTAACAGCACCGCTTGAACGTCAGTCGGCAAACCGATTTTTGCAAAGTCTTCAACGACTTCCAGAGTCGGCTGATCCATAAATTCTAATGTAGCGGGGATGATACGCTCGGCAATAATCGCCGACACTGAAGCGGCGGCTTCCTCTAAACTTTCATATAAGCAAAGCATCGTTTGTTTTGTTTCTGGAAGCGGCAAAAGCTTCAGCGTGGCTTCAGTGACAATCCCGAGCGTTCCTTCTGAACCTACGAACAAACGGGTCATATCATACCCGGCCACGTCCTTTGCAAGCTTGCCGCCTGTTTTGATGATGTCACCGTTTGGCAGAACGACTTCAAGTCCAAGGACATAATCTCTCGTCACTCCATACTTTAACCCCCGGAGACCACCTGAATTTTCATTAATATTTCCGCCTAATGTAGAGATTTTCATAGAGCTTGGATCAGGTGGATAGAAGAGGCCTTTCGCCTCTACTTGGTGAATGAGTTCCTGTGTGATCAAACCAGGCTGCACCGTTGCTGTCAGGTTTTCTTCATCTATTTCTATTAATTGGTTCATTCTTGTAAACAGCATCACAAGTCCGCCTTGAGTGGGACATGTGCCTGCACAAAGGTTCGTTCCTGATCCTCTTGGCACGATCGGAATGTTATATGAGGAGCAGAGCCGGACAATTTGCTGGACTTCCTCAGCCGCGCGCGGGCTTACGATGACATCTGGCATATACTGGAAATTTGGTGTTGCATCATAAGAGTAGGCAAGCCGATCGGCTTTACTGTCCTGCATGTAAGACGCACCGACAATCTTTTTTAATTGATTTAAAAATTCAGAATGTAACATACGCATTCAACTCCTATTGATGAGACGTATCGTTTCTTTCAGTATAAAAAAAGAATCGCCTTATGCCTATGGACGATTCTACAAAATATCGGGCTGTTCGCTTCGTTTTTTTGGATCATGATCTAATAGCATGAAGGCTAAATAAAAGAGCATTGCATCTTGCATACGCTTTGGATCAAGTGTCGTTAAATCTTGGATGCGTTTTAGCCTGTAATGCAGTGTATTGATATGGATATGCATCGCTTCTGCTGTATATTTCAATGAGCAATCTGATGTCATAAGCACCCGCAATGTTTTCACTAATTCAGGATAGGGGAGAAGAGGGGCGATTGTTCGATCAAGAAACACTTCTTTTGTTTCCTGACTCACTTCCTCCATAAAAAGTTCAAGCGTTAAATCTTCATCAAATACAATCGGTGTATCAGCATGTGCCATTTTTAATGCTCGAAAGGCTTGTTGAAAGGATTGCTTCATCAAATGAGCAGCTGCTGGTTTTCCCGCTCCAATCAAAACCCCCTGTGTGCCCCGCGCCGTAAGGGAGGCATGGATGTGAAACAGGCGCTGCTGCAAGGCTTTACGATCATCTGCTGTTGTCTGCAGCATGAGCAAAAAACGGGCATGCCCCCAGCGGACGATGATCTCCTGACTAGTGAGATGCAGCGTTTCCTTCCATTCTTTGTATTGATTCTGCTTCATAAACGATTCATCCTGACAATCGATCAGGACAACCGCACGCTCCTTGGTGATATCAAGCTGAAGCCGCGACGCTTTTTCAGTGAGATCAATCGCTGTCTCTGGCAGATGAAGCCAGTCGAATACAAACGCTTCGAGCTGACGTTCATCCGTTTCAGTTTCTTGAAAAAATTCATGTTCATGAATAAGCAGCTCTGTCATTTTTCTTAATATTTCGCCAAAAGGAGACACATGTATAGGATCTCCTGTCATTCCAATGACCCCGATGACCTCTTGCTTAAAATAAATAGGCAGATTGATGCCAGCTTTGACGCCCTTCATGTGCTGCTGGTCATCCTTTGTGAGAATTCGTTTCTGTCCTTCAAAAGATGTCAGATACGCTCCTTCATGAAATTGTCCAACGCGCGCTGGATCAGTTGCTGCAATGATGGTGCCGTTTGTTTGTGCAATGATGATTTCCTCAGTCAGCACCTTTTTAACCTCGTCTACGATTTTTTCTGCCAGTGTCATTGTGAGCAAAACGTACCCCTCCGAGATGTTTCTTTTGACACTATCATACCATCATATGCTAGGACATATCTTTCTTTTCATGAGTTATGCTAAAATAATGAATGCACATGAAGAAGAAAGGAGACATAGCCATGTCGTTACTAAATCGCTTACAAGAACTATTAAAAGAAGGACAGGCGCTGACAGACTTCGAATATGATGAAGCGGCGCGCCATAATTGGAGATTAGAAGGGTCGAGAATTAAAGAAGAAGCCCGCTTTGGCGATGTATATATAGAACGTGTAGACAAGGAATCAGAGGACATGATTCAAACAGAAAACGCCTCATTTCTAAACACACCGCTTACATATGTGAAAAAACATCAAAAAGAATTCATTTATATCGAATCAAAGTGGTTTGATGTCGTGAAAGTGGATGGCTTGGCCATTGAATGGGATGAAGTGTTTCAAACGTATACCGTGCTATTCGGTTTAAAACGTCCTAAAAAAGACACGGGTATTCTAAAGGACATGCTATCGCCATTAAATGGTGCTCAGCTTCAATTTAATGGAGAAGATGGCTTATTTGATGTGAATTTGCAACTTCTTGAGCTTGAGGACATCCACGAAGATACGGCTTTCATTGACGTCATCTCGGCCGTGTACCGATTTTTATTCCGAATGAACATGCACCTTGAAATCAATGAATCAAAAAACGGCTCAAATTCCTGAGCCGTTTTTTTGTCCATCTATTCATTTGATGAAGGTGTGACAAACCGTACATCATGCTCTTTTCCATATTGAAGATAATCTTCATTTGGCTCCTGATTGGTCACGACGATATCAATCTCGTGCAAATCACAAAACGTGGTCAAGGCGTAATGATCGAATTTGCTATCATCCACTAATAAAAAGGTTTTGGCACTTTTTTGAACAAGCGTCTTTTTAATATCGGTTTCAAGCGGAGACGAATTCGTGACGCCGTGATCAATGGATAAACCAGTTGACGCGATAAAGGCTTTATTGACATTGTAAGCTTTTAAGCGCTCAACACTTTGATAGCCAACGAAAGAATTCGTTTTTCTTTCAAGCATCCCGCCAGTGGAAAAGATGGTGAGATTTTCATAAGGCATCGCCTGTGTAATGAAATCGACATTATTGGTCACAATGGTCACCTGCTTCTCCGTCAAATAGGGGAGCATCTCAAGCGTTGTCGTACCAGAATCAATAAAAATCATATCCCCGTTTTCCACAAAAGCGGCAGCCGTCTGACCGATCAATTGCTTTTTACTGAGCTGACGGATCTTTCGCTCCTGATACACCACTAACGTTGAGTGGTTCACAGCCACTCCGCCATACACTTTTTTGAGCACGCCAGACTCGACCAATGCCTGTACATCTCGGCGTATCGTGTTTTTTGAGACACCAAAATGCGCCACAAGCTCATCAAGTGAGGCAGATTCCCGGTCAAACACATACTCTTTGATTTGCTGAATCCGTTTTGTTTTTATCATACTTCATATCTCCAATCAATCCGAATGTCCTTTCTCCATTATACCAATAAATTCTCTTACTGGGATTAGGTCAATTGTTTCTCTTTTCTCCTTTGATATAAAAGCGTATGATAGAAAAAAGAACGAAACCAGAAAGGACTTTCACTTCTATGAATCAATCAAACAACCCATTTTCAAAGCTTGCGAATTTTAGAGAAGTAGGGGGACTTCAAACAACAGATGGGATGGTGATCAAACAGGGAATGATTTATCGATCCGCAGACTTATCCCGTTTGTCGAAACAAGACATCGAAATATTCTCAGCACTCGGAATTCAAACCGTTTGTGACCTCCGTACAGCCTCAGAACGTAAATCACATCCGCCAAAGATCAAGGAACACGACAAAATCGTCCATATTCCGATGCAGCCGGACAGTAAGATGCCAAGTAAATGGACCATGTTTCGTATGCTGGTAACAGAAGGGAAGTCTCTCTCATTTACACCGATCATGAAAGAGTTATATCAAAGCATGCTGACAGAGCGTAAAGAAGAGATTCGGCAGCTGTTCACACTGCTTTCAGATCAAAGCCATTACCCGCTGATGCTTCACTGCACGAGTGGCAAGGACCGTACAGGTTTTTTATCTGCCCTGATTCAGTTAACAGCAGGTGTACCGCTGGCTGTCGTTTTAAGTGAATACATGCGTTCCAATGAAGGCGTGCAAATGCTCATCAGAAGGCAGGAACGATTTGTCCGATTGATGAGTTTATACCGGGTGTCAAAAGAACAAATTCAGCCGCTTGTCGGTGTGCAGCAAGATTATCTTGAAGATGTGCTGCACGAAATGCTGGAGACATACGGTAGTGCAGAGCGGTATTTAATTGAAGCCTGCAAAGTCCCTGAATCCCAGCTCAAGGAAATGAAAAATATTCTGCTTACACCATCTGCTGGCATTCCATCACAAAAAGCGGAATAAACTTAAGATGAGGTGATGCAAAACATGCTGAAAAAGATCAGTATGACAGTTTTAACACTGATGTTGATGTTTGTATTTTTATTGATTCCTTCTAGCAGTCTAGCAGCTCGTGCAGTGCCAAAAGGGAAGCTTGAGAGCACAAGAGAGATGCGCGCGGTATGGATTGCATCGGTTTATAACTTAGATTGGCCCTCAAAGAAGGGGCTGCCTGCAGCAGAGCAGAAACAAGAGTTCATTCGTTTGTTAGACGAAATCAAAGCGATGAATATGAATGCCGTCATTATGCAAATTAAACCAACAGCAGATGCCTTTTATCCTTCAGCATACGGGCCGTGGTCAGAATATTTGACTGGAACACAAGGGAAAGATCCGGGGTATGATCCGCTTGAATTTATGATAGAAGAAGCTCATAAACGCGGCCTCGAATTTCACGCTTGGTTTAACCCTTATCGAATCACAATGAATCATACTGATCTCAGCCGTTTGTCTGCCGATCATCCTGCAAGAGAGCATCCTGATTGGACAATTGCCTATGGTAATCAGCTTTATTACAATCCTGGTATTCCTGAAACTCAGGACTTCATTGTAGGCGGCATAGAAGAAGTTGTGAAAAACTACGATATTGATGCGGTGCATATGGATGATTATTTTTATCCATATAAAATAGCCGGTGTCTCGTTTCCAGATCAAGAAACGTATGAAACATATGGAAAAAAAGCATTTACTCATATAGAAGATTGGCGAAGAGATAATGTGAACCAACTCGTGAAGCAAATCAATGACACCATTAAGAAAGAAAAACCGTATGTGAAATTTGGTATTAGTCCATTCGGTGTATGGCGCAACATAAAAGATGACCCGACTGGTTCAAACACCACAGCAGGTATGACCAACTACGATGATTTGTATGCTGATACAAGAGAGTGGATTCAGCAGCACGATATTGATTATGTTACTCCGCAAATTTACTGGAGCATCGGCTTTCAAGCTGCCGATTATAATGTGCTGACGAAATGGTGGTCAAATGAGGTGAAAGGGGAGCCGGTTCACCTGTACATTGGTCAGGCGGCATATAAAATTAATCAAAACAGTGATCCTGCTTGGTCTGACCCGGAAGAATATTTCAGGCAGATTGAGCTGAACAGGCAGTCACAGCTCGTGCAGGGAAGCATGCATTTCAGCCTGAAGGATATCAATCGCAACCCTTTGAATGTAAAGGATCGATTGATAGAAGAGTCATACCGCAAACCAGCTCTCATTCCAGAAATGCCTTGGCTTCATCAGAAAGCCCCTAAAAAACCAATCATTCAATCTGTGAAAAAGACATCGGATGGTGCGGCTTTACAAATCAAAAATGATCCGCATTCTACCGTATCCTATTATGCGGTCTATCAATTAACAAATAAAGGAACATATGAATTGCTGCAAACGGTTAGAAAAGAAAAAGACGCCATAACAACGATTAAAGACCTCCCAGTCAATCAAAAGAAAATGGATACTTACAAGATTACGGCTCTTAATCGTCTTCATCACGAAAGCAAGCCTTCTACAAGAATAGTGAAATAACGAAAAAGCATGAATGAGATTTTCTTCGTTCATGCTTTTTTTCTATTATTCTTGTTTTAATTTTCTGAATTCAATCAAGCTTGGCATGAAGCAGCTGCTTGATTAATAAATATGATAGAAAAGAGCTAAAGGGGGAAGCAAGATGGATTTTGAATTAACGAAAGAACAACAAATGATCCGCCAGATGGTCAAAGATTTCGCCAAAGCAGAAATTGCACCACTCGCTCAAACGATTGATAAACAGGCCGTATTCCCAGCCAAAACGTTTCAAAAAATGGGGGAACTCGGCTTTATGGGCATCCCCTTTCCAGAGAAATACGGCGGCTCAGGAGGAGATACGATATCATATGCACTCGCTGTAGAAGAAATCGGAAAACAGTGCGGTAGTACAGGTCTTAGTTATGCCGCAGCCGTCTCCTTAGGCGCAAGCCCGCTTTATTACTTCGGTACAGAGGAACAAAAGATGGACCACCTTGTCCCGCTGGCTTCTGGAACAGCACTTGGTTCCTTCGGATTAACAGAACCAAATGCAGGGTCAGATGCAAAAGGGACGAAAACAAAAGCAGTCAAAGACGGACAAGAGTATGTCATTAGCGGGGAGAAGTGCTGGATCACAAACGCCAATTTTGCCAGAACCATTATCGTCACTGCTGTCTCGGATCATGATGAAAACGGCCGCCCAATCATCTCCGCCTTCATTGTGGAGAAAGGGCAAAAAGGGCTGACCATTACAAATCCATATGACAAAATGGGCGTGCGCGGTTCAGATACAGCAGAAATCATTTTAGACGGTGTACGTGTACCCGCCCAGAATATTTTAGGAGACCCAGCGAAAGGCTTTAAACAATTTTTATATACATTAGACGGGGGACGCATTTCAATTGCAGCGTTATCAGTTGGTATCGCACAAGCTGCACTAGATGCTTCGCTCTCGCATGCAAAAGAAAGAAAGCAATTTGGGCAGACCCTTTCTTCCTTCCAAGCGATTCAGTTTAAGCTGGCAGATATGGCGATGCAAATAGAGCTCGCCAGACAAATGGTTTGGAAAGCCGCTTGGCTGAAAGATCACGGCAAGCCGTTTACAAAAGAAGCTGCCTATGCCAAACTTTTCGCTTCTGAAATGGCGACAAAAGCAAGTCTTGATGCTGTTCAAATTCACGGGGGAACAGGCTACATGAAAGAATGTGGTGTAGAACGGCTTGTGAGAGATGCGAAGCTAATGGAAATTGGAGAAGGGACCTCTGAAATTCAGCGTCTAGTCATCGCAAGACAACTGTTAGCGTAATCCGATAATGAAAACGCTTACCATCAATAGAGGAGGAAAGCCATGATGTCGATTCATCCACAAACGATCGGCTCTCTATTAAAAGAGAAAATGGAGCAGCATCCAGCACATGAAGCCATTGTGTATCCAGAACATTCTTTACGTTATTCATATGAAGCGTTTTATCGAGAAGTCAAGGAAACCGGGAAAGGTCTTATGGCATTAGGTGTTCAAAAAGGGGATCATATCGCCATCATGGCGCCCAATGTACCTGAATGGCTCATGTTGCAATTCGCCTGCGCGTCAATTGGAGCCGTTCTTGTCACCGTAAATACGAATTTTCAAGCACAAGAACTCGCCTATTTACTCAAGCATTCTGATAGCAGCATGCTGTTTATCGTAGACGGGTTTAAAGAGACATCCTATGTCAAAATGCTTGAAGAACTCATACCGGAGCTTCAAAACGCTCATCAAGGAGAGATCACATCCTCATCTTTTCCTTATTTAAAAAGTGTCGTCTATATAGGTGAGCACACGCCAAAGGGCATGCGCAGCTGGAACAGTATTCAAGCAGCTGCCAAAAGAACAGAGGATCATGAGTGGGAGAAGCGAATGGATGAGCTTGCACCTGATGATGTCATTAATATGCAATATACTTCAGGCACAACCGGCTACCCAAAAGGAGTCATGCTCAGCCATACAAACATTGTCTGCAATGCCAGCCAAATCGCAGATTGTATGAAGCTTACCCAAAAGGATCGAATGTGTATCCCTGTTCCTTTCTTTCATTGCTTTGGATCCGTTCTTGGCGTGCTTGCTTGTCTCACAAAAGGAGGAACGATCATTCCAGTTGAATCCTTCCATCCAGAGAGAGTTCTTCAAACCGTGGAAAAAGAGAAGTGCACCGTCCTTCACGGCGTCCCGACAATGTTCATTGCAGAGCTCGACCATCCGAATTTTCACCAATACGATCTGTCCACATTACGAACGGGCATTATGGCAGGATCTCTTTGCCCATCTCATGTGATGAAGGCCGTCATTGAACAAATGGGACTGAAGGAGCTCACGATTGCGTACGGACAGACTGAAAGCTCTCCTGTCATTACCCAAACAAGAACGGATGATTCATTTGAAAGACGGGTTCAAACGGTCGGCCGGGCGCTTCCTCACATCGAAGTGAAAATCACCGTTCCAGGCACACCGGAGGAAGTACCAAGAGGAGAACAAGGCGAGCTGTGTACAAGAGGCTATCATGTGATGAAAGGCTACTATAAAAATGAAGAAGCCACAAATGAAGTGATTGATCAGGACGGCTGGCTTCATACGGGTGATTTAGCAGAGATGGATGAGGACGGCTATGTGAAAATCACAGGACGGCTGAAAGATATGATCATTAGAGGCGGGGAGAATGTTTACCCAAAAGAGATTGAGGACGTTCTTTATACTCATCCGGACATTCTTGATGCACAGGTCGTTGGTATACCTGACGAGACGTATGGAGAAGAAGCCGCCGCATTCATTCGGCTCAAGCAAGGCAGGGCAGTGACAATTGAGACACTCACCAGCTATTGTCAGTCGCAAATGGCACGCTACAAAATTCCTAAATATTTTTTCATCACTGACGAGTATCCAATGACCGCATCAGGGAAGATTCAAAAATTTCGTCTGAAAAAGCAGGCGCTTGATCTAATAAAGGAGTGAAGGCAGCGATGTTTCAAAAAGTACTGATTGCAAATCGAGGCGAAATTGCCAGGCGCATTATTCGAACGTGTAAAAGGCTCGGGATCCACACCGTCGCCGTTTATTCAGAAGCAGATCAGCATGCACTTCATGTGCAAGAAGCAGACAGCGCCTATCCGATTGGAGGCGCGAAAGTATCTGAAAGCTATTTAAATATGGAAGCCATCATTCGTGTAGCCAATCAGACAAATACAGATGCCATCCACCCAGGATATGGCCTCTTATCAGAAAATGCAGCCTTTGCAGAACGCTGCCGCAGCGAAGGAATCGCCTTTATTGGTCCATCCGCACAAGTCATTCAGCGAATGGGGAATAAAATTGAAGCAAGAAGAACGATGGCTCAAGCAGGTATCCCCATTGTACCAGGCGTTTCAGCTCCGCTGCATGATGCAGAAGAAGGGATCAGTCAAGCGCAGTCACTCGGTTATCCAATCATGCTCAAGGCATCAAGCGGGGGCGGAGGAATTGGCATGCAGCTCGTGCAAAATGACGAGGAGCTGTACAGGGCTTTTGAAGGGAATCAAAAAAGAGCGCAAAGCTTTTTCAACGATGGGACGCTGTATATGGAAAAGGTCATTGAAAACGCTCGGCACATTGAAATTCAGGTCCTTTTTGATTCCTTCGGCCATGGGGTTCACTTATTTGAGCGCGACTGTTCACTCCAGCGAAGACATCAAAAAATCATTGAAGAAGCACCAGCCGCCTGTCTTGATGAATCAGTAAGACATCAGATGGGGGAGATGGCCGTCAAAGCAGCCAAAGCGATTGGGTATGAAAATGCAGGAACGATTGAATGTTTAGTTGATCAGCATCAACACTTTTATTTCCTAGAAATGAACACAAGATTACAAGTAGAGCACCCTGTCACAGAAGAAATTACAGGCATTGACCTTGTCGAGGAGCAGCTGAAAATCGCTGCATGTGAGCCGCTTTCCTTTAATCAGGAGGATATTCATCAAATCGGTCATGCCATCGAGGTTAGAATTTATGCGGAAGATCCCGTCACCTTTTATCCATCACCAGGAACGATCACTCGGCTCTCCACACCTGAAGCTCCGTATATCCGTCATGAGTCAAGTGTGACAAATGGAAGCATCATTACCCCTTTTTACGATCCAATGATTGCGAAAATGATCGTTTACGGTGATACGCGAAAAATTGCAATAGAACGATTAAAAGAGGCATTACAAGCATATGAAATAGAAGGGATCAAAACCAACTTACCGCTTTTAAGGGAAATGGCCGGATCTTCTGCTTTCTTACAAGGCAGCATCACAACCGATTTTCTCATGAAAAAAAGGGAGGAAAACCGTTCATGAAAACTGTCACAATTCAAATGGCCGGAAACTTGTGGAAGCTTCTTGTGAAACAAGGCGATGAAGTGCAAAAAGGACAGGAGGTTGCCATCTTAGAATCAATGAAAATGGAAATTCCGATCGTTGCTGAAGAGGCCGGGATCATCAGCAAAGTGCATAAGGCAGAGGGGGAGTTTGTCGATGAAGGAGAGGTTCTTTTAGAACTAACAGAATAGGAGGGAGCCAGATGGCATTACCAAAGAGTGTGCTTATCAGGGAGGTCGGCCCGCGGGACGGACTGCAAAATGAATCAGTCTGGCTGGACACAAGCGAGAAGCGAACGTGGATAGATCTGCTCGCAGCAGCCCAGCTCCCTTATATTGAAGTCACATCATTTGTTCATCCTAAATGGGTTCCAGCCTTAAAAGATGCTAAAGAACTCACCCAATCCTTAAACAAAAAAGACGACATCACCTATGCAGCACTCATTCCCAATGAAAAAGGCTTAGCTCATTTTTTTGAAGCGAATCTTGACACAGGGGCTATGTTTATCTCTTCGAGTGAAACACATAACAAGAAAAATATGAATCAATCCATCCATGAAACACTTCCTGTTATCAAACAAATGACAGCTGATTTAAAAGCAGCAGGAAAAAACACGCGCGCGTATATTTCCACCGTGTTTGGCTGCCCGTATGAAAAACAAGTGCCAATGGATCAAGTCCTGCGGTTAACGGATATTTTGCTATCTTATGGCATTGATGAAATATCTCTTGGTGACACCATCGGTGAAGCCCATCCGCTACAAGTAGAAAGGCGCTTAGACATTTTACTTGAACGTTTTCCTGCTGATAAAATCGCTCTTCATTTTCATGATACGAAGGGGATGGCTCTTGCCAATATTTATACGGCATTAAAAGCAGGGATCACCATATTTGACTCCTCCAGCGGGGGGCTTGGCGGATGTCCCTATGCACCTGGTTCCAGTGGAAATGTGGCGACAGAAGATGTGGTGCATATGCTTCAAAAACTAGGAATTGAGACAAATATTCACCTTCCTGCATTAATTCAAGCGGCGGAATGGATTGAAGCAAAAGTAGATCGAACCCTGCCTAGTCACTGTTTACGTGCTTTTCACTCTCAGACTACTTCATAAAGGATGAATAACATGACATCATTGGTCCATTTTTCGATACAAGATGAACAGATCGGCATCATGACCTTAAACAGGCCAGAACAAGCGAATTCCCTATCCGCTCCAATGCTGGAGGAGATCAATCAACTCATTCAAGAAATCAAACACGATGAAAGCATCCGCTGTCTGCTCATTACAGGAGCTGGTTCTAAAGTCTTTTGTGCTGGAGCAGATTTAAAAGAACGACGATTGATGACAGAAGCAGAAGCGAAAGGCGCTGTTCTTTCGATTCAGCAAACCTTTATCGAGATTGAATCTATTTCTGTACCTGTCATTGCAGTGATGAACGGACACGCACTAGGCGGAGGACTTGAGCTCGCGCTCGCTTGTGATCTCCGCATTGCACGAGCCGGAGCAAGACTCGGCCTGCCAGAAACAGGACTGGCTATCATACCAGGAGCCGGAGGGACGCAGCGGCTTCCGCGCCTCATTGGACTCGGTAAAGCAAAAGAACTTATTTTCACAGGCGCATCATTACAAGCAGAAGAAGCCATTCAAATCGGGCTCATTGAGCATATCTCTTTAGCAGATTCCCTCATGAACGATGCCATCTCTCTTGCAAAACAAATCATCAAAAATGGCCCGCTTGCCTTAAAAGAAGCGAAACAAGCGATTCAATCAAGCCTTGATCACGCTTTGCATACAGGTTTGACAAAGGAATACGAAGCCTATCTACGGCTCATTGAGACAGAAGATCGAACGGAAGGTCTTCGAGCCTTCCAAGAAAAACGAACACCTCGATACAGAGGCAGGTAGCAAGAAAGGGGAATGGGTATGATTGAAGAATATGAACTGAAAAAACATCAGATTCTGAAAGGCGGAGCCGAGCGATACCATCAAAAAAACAAAGAAAAAGGAAAATTGTTCGTCCGTGACCGCCTCCAGTTGTTATTAGATGAGGATTCTTTCATTGAGGATGCCATGTTTGCCGAGTGTCACAATGAACATTTACCAGCAGATGGTGTTATCACAGGGACGGGGCGGATGAATGGGCAGACTGTTTGCGTCATGGCAAATGATTCTACCGTCAAGGCAGGATCATGGGGCGTCAAAACGGTAGAAAAAATCATTAGAATCCAGGAAACAGCCGAAAAGCTCAACTGCCCAATGCTGTATTTAGTCGACTCTGCGGGTGCTAGAATCACCGATCAAATCGCCATGTTTCCAGGCAGAAGGGGCGCAGGCCGCATTTTTTATAACCAGGTGAAGCTGTCTGGACGTATTCCGCAAATTTGTTTACTATTTGGTCCTTCTGCAGCCGGAGGTGCCTACATTCCTGCTTTTTGTGACATCGTCGTCATGGTCGAAGGGAATGCCTCAATGTACTTAGGCTCACCGCGAATGGCCGAAATGGTGATTGGAGAAAAAGTATCACTTGAAGAAATGGGCGGAGCAAAAATGCATTGCAGTATTTCTGGATGCGGCGATATTTTAGCAAAAACAGAGGAAGAAGCCATTCAAATTGCTCGCACTTATTTAACTTACATGCCTGCCAACTATACAGAAAAACCAAAACGGGCAGCCGCAATCGCACCTAAACCATCAGAAATCACCATCCAAGACCTCATCCCTAAAGGGCAGAATACCCCTTTTGATATGTATCAGCTCATTGATTTACTCATTGATGAAGGATCATTTTTTGAAATCAAAAAACTGTTTGCCGCAGAATTGATCACAGGCTTTGGCCGCATGAATGGTCAGCCTGTCGGTCTTATCGCCAACCAGCCGAGGGTAAAAGGCGGCGTTTTATTCCATGATTCAGCCGACAAAGCCGCCAAGTTTATTCAGCTATGTGACGCCTTTCATATTCCACTCCTTTTCCTTGCCGATATACCGGGGTTTATGATCGGAACAAAAGTGGAACAAGCAGGCATTATCAGACACGGGGCGAAAATGATTTCCGCCATGTCGGAGGCAACCGTTCCGAAAATATCCGTCATTGTTCGTAAAGCATACGGTGCAGGTTTATATGCAATGGCAGGTCCAGCCTTTGAACCAGACTGCTGTCTCGCACTTCCATCAGCACAAATTGCTGTCATGGGACCAGAAGCCGCTGTAAATGCGGTCTATGCGAATAAAATTGCCGAACTGCCTGCTGAGGAAAGAACGGCATTTATTCAAGAGAAACGCAAGGAATACCAGGAAGATATGAATATATATGAGCTTGCCTCTGAAATGATAGTCGATGGTGTCATCCCATTTGACCATTTGCGAGATGAGCTTTGTCATAGATTACAAGCCTATACCTCTAAAGAGATGACATTTACAAGACGAAAACACCCGGTTTATCCGGTCTAAAGGGGGCGGCCTCATGATGAATCAAAAACCAGCGTGGATACCCGAAGAGCAGATGATGAAACAAACACGCCTTTACAAATGGATGCATTCACTTGGTTTTTCTACTTATGATGCGTTCTATCAAGCTAGTATCGAGCGGACCGATTGGTTTTGGAGAGAAGCCGAGAAGGCGGTCGGCATCGTGTGGAAGGAGCCGTATGAAGCCGCATTAGGCCAAGATTCATTCATGTGGCCCAATTGGTATAAAGGCGGCCGGCTCAACGTGGTCGAAACGGCTGTTGACAAGTGGGCAGAGAATGAAGAAACCCAGCATCAACCAGCTGTGATGTGGAGAAATGAAGCGGGAGAAGAGAGAAGATGGACGTTCCTCGAACTTCAAGAAAAGGTCAATCGTCTCGCTGCTGGTTTTTTGAAGAAGGGAATACAAAAAGGGGATGTGGCGGTCATTTATATGCCGATGCTTCCGGAAACAGCTGCCGTCATGCTTGCCTTTGCAAAGATTGGTGTCATCTTTAGCCCGGTTTTTTCTGGCTATGGAAGCGAGCCTCTTGCCGTACGTATTCGTGCATCAGGTGCAACCATTGTCGTCACAGGCTCTAGCGTGACGCGCAGAGGAAAGACGATCAACATGCGTGAATGTGCGGCAGAAGCAATCGACAAAACCAAGACTGTCAAAACAGTCATTGTACACGCTTCCTCTCATACTGGATATAAAGAGGATATTCAGTTAAACGATTTGTTAAAAGAAGAACCACTGAGTAAAACGACTTATCTTTCAAATGAAGATCCCCTTATGATCTTATACACGTCTGGAACAACCGGTACACCAAAAGGGGCTGTTCATACACACGCAGGCTTTCCTGTAAAAGCGGCTTTTGATGCCGGTCTTTGTATGGACGTTGCAAAAGGAGACCGTTTGTTTTGGCTCACAGACATGGGATGGATGATGGGGCCATTTCTCGTCTTTGGCGGCTTGATCAATGGAGCTGCAATTGTTTTATATGACGGCGCCCCCGATTATCCAGATGAACAGCACCTTTGGTCATTCATCCACGAGCAAAAAGTCACCCATTTTGGACTTTCACCTACTTTTGTTCGATCTGCGATGCGGCAAAACCTTTCAGACATTGAGCTGCCGCATGTGAAAGCCATCATATCTACAGGTGAACCGTGGAATGAAGCACCATGGCAATGGCTTTTTGACACCATTGGTCAAAAGCACATTCCAATCTTAAATTACTCAGGGGGAACAGAGGTTTCTGGCGGTATTGTAGGAAGTACGCTGCTTCGTCCAATCAAACCGATCCTTTTTAATGCGGCAATCTTAGGAATGGCGGCAGATGTGTATAATGAGGCAGGAGAGAGCGTGCTGAATGAGGTAGGAGAACTTGTTGTGAAAAAGCCGTGGGTTGGCATGACATGTGGGTTTTGGAAAGATCCGGAGCGATATGAAGACACCTATTTTAAACGATTTGATGGGGTGTGGACGCACGGTGATTGGGTGATGCAATCAGAGGATGGCGCATTCCATATCACGGGCAGATCGGATGATGTCATTAATACAGCAGGTAAACGCATTGGTCCAGCTGAAATTGAATCCATTCTTACCTGGCATCCAGCCGTACATGAGGCTGCTGTGATTGGAGTAAAGGATGAGGTGAAGGGAGAAGCACTAGTTTGTTTCATCGTGGCCAGTTCACAGTCTTTCGAAGAAGCAGCACTCATTCAAGAGCTCAAAATACATGTTGGTTCATATGCGGGAAAAGCGCTCACACCAAAGGAAATTCATCTCATTTCAGCTTTACCGAAAACAAGAAACGGAAAAATCGTCCGTCGTTTATTAAAAGGAGCTTATGAACAGCAGCCTTCACCAGATCTTTCGTCTCTAGATAACCCTGATGTGTATAACAGCATTTGCGAATACTTGAAAAGGAAACAAAGTCCATAAAAAAAGACAGGAGAGCGTCCTGTCTTTTTTATTGCACATGAAAATTCGTGCCATCTGTTGTTTCTTTTACAATACCTGCCCGAATCACAAAATCACCGAAATGTTCATTTTCTTCTCGTTCTTTTGCGTAGCGGGGAAGAATAGAGCCAAGTTCTTTTAAAATGTCGTCTTCACCCACATTTTCACGGTATAATTTACTTAATCTGCTGCCATCAAATGCGGCACCAAGATACATATTATACTTACCAGGTGATTTTCCAATAAATCCAATCTCTCCAAGCGCATGACGAGCACAGCCATTTGGACATCCAGTCATTCGAATGGTGATTTCTTTATCACTTAATCCGTTTTCTTCAACGATGTCTTCGATTTTATCAATCAATCGTGGAAGGTAGCGCTCTGCTTCAGCCATCGCTAAACCGCAAGTTGGCAAAGATACACAAGCCATTGAGCTGCGGCGCAGGGCAGAATGCTGCTGGCCGTCTGATAAACCAAACTTCTGAATGAGCTGCTCGATTTGTTTCTTTTTGTGAGATGTGACGTTTCCAATGATCAAATTTTGATTCGCTGTTAAGCGGAAGTCACCTGTATGAATCTTTGCGATTTCACGAATGCCTGTCATCAGCGGGTAGTCATCGTAATCCGTGATGCGTCCGCCTTCTACAAACATCGTATAATGCCATCTGCCATTGATGCCTTTTACCCAGCCATAGCGGTCACCGTTATGATCAAAGTGATAATCCTTTGCCTCTAAAAGAGTAAACCCAAGACGGCGCTCAAGCTCTTCTTTTACATTCTCAAGACCAAGGCGGTCCACTGTATATTTAAAGCGGGCATTTTTTCGCACGGAACGGTTTCCGTAGTCACGTTGAATGGTGATGACTTGTTTGGCAATTTCTACGACTTGTTCAGGTGTACAAAAGCCGATGACCTTTGCAAGCTGTGGATAGGTCGCTGTATCACCATGAGTCATGCCCATTCCGCCGCCAATTGCGACATTAAAACCGACCAGTTGATCGTTTTCTATAATGGCAATGAAACCTAGATCCTGCGAAAAGACATCAATGTCATTAGCAGGAGGGACGGCCACGCCAATTTTAAATTTTCTTGGTAAATAAAGCGGACCATACATCGGTTCAACCTCAGTGTCAGGTGTTGCTGCAACCTTTTCCTCATCAAGCCAAATTTCGTGATAAGCTCTTGTTTGCGGGAGCAGGTCATCACTTAATTTTTTCGCCAGCTCGTATACATCATGGTGCACTTCTGATTGATAGGGGTTTGATGTACACATGACATTCCGGTTCACGTCGCCGCAAGCAGCAATTGTATCAAGCATAGTAGAATGAATGTCTTGAATGGTTTTTTTCATATTCCATTTTAAAATACCGTGAAGCTGGAAGGTTTCACGAGTTGTCAGCTTTAACGTACCGTTTCCGTATTTGTGAGCAAGTTCATCCATCACAAGCCACTGTTTGGATGTAGCGATTCCGCCAGGAAGGCGGACGCGCAGCATAAATTGATAGGCAGGCTCAAGCTTTTGTTTTTGTCGTTCATTTCTCAGGTCACGATCATCCTGTAAATAACTGCCGTGATGCTTCATCAGGCGGTTGTCATCATCAGGAATACCCGCTGAAATCGGATCAAGCATCACTTCTTTTAATGTACCCCGTAAATAATCACTTTTTTCTTTGATTTCCTCTACGTCGCTCGGAGGTCCATCCGGCGCTGTTAATGCTGTCTTCACCATGTAAGTAAAAGCTCCTTTCTTTCAACCATTCAATCAATATACGTCACGCTGATAGCGTTTTTGCTGCTGCAAGTTGGCTAGATAGCTTTCAGCTTTCTCTTTGCTCATCGCACCTTCTTCTTGGATGATTGATAGAAGGGTATCATGAACATCATGCGCCATATGTTTTTCATCTCCGCAGACATATACATAGGCACCTTGCTCCAGCCATTCGAATAATTCTTTACTTTGTTTCTTCATTTGATGCTGGACATATACTTTTTCCTCTGAATCTCTTGAAAAAGCCACATCCATTTTCGTTAACACACCATCTTTTAACCACTTTTGCCATTCGGTTTGATATAAGAAATCCGTCACAAAGTGCTGATCACCGAAGAACAACCATGACTTTCCATCTGCACCGACTTCCTCACGCTCCTGCATAAAGGAACGGAAAGGGGCGATGCCTGTGCCTGGTCCTACCATAATGATCGGTGCATCAGGGTTTTCAGGAAGCTTAAAGTTTTGATTGTGCTGAATATAAACAGGCAACTTATCACCTGGCTCTAAGCGCTCCGCACATAAGATTGAGCAGACACCTTGACGTTCTCTTCCGTGAGCATCATATCTCACAGCACCGATCGTCAAATGAACTTCTTCTTCATTGGCTTTCAGGCTGCTTGCAATGGAATAAAGGCGTGCCGGAATTTTTCTTAAAATGGCAGTGAAGTCTGCCGCTGTTCCTTCAAAAGGACCGAAGTCACGAGCAGCATCTACTAAATCTCTTCCTGCTATATACGCTTTCAGCTTTTCTTCGTTTCCTTCTTCTAAAAGGACCTGCAAGGCTTCGCTTTTTGTAAAGGACGCTATCTTTTGAAGAAGAGGTTTTGTTAAGACGGTAATCTCAAAATGAGAGGTGAGTGCTTCCTTTAAAGGAAGCGTGTCGCCGTTTTTATGAACAGTTACGGCTTCCTCTGCATTCCATCCGCAGGCTGTAATCAATTCATCAACAAGCGCTGGATCATTTGTTGGATAAATACCAAGGCTGTCACCCGGCTCATAAACAAGTCCTGATCCTTCAAGAGAAAGCTCCAAATGACGGGTTTCTTTGTTAGAACCGCGGCCATTTAGGTTGATATTTTCAAGCACTTCAGCATAAAAAGGATTTGTTCTTGAGTATTCAGATGCAGCCGTTTGAGTGTTTGCTTCCGCTGATTCTTGCGGGGTTGCTGCGGCTCCGCCTTTACTAAGTGAAGATGCCACCCCTTGAAGCCATTCAGAAAACGGCTCATCATAATCAAGGTCACAGTCCACTCGATCGAACAGACGCGTTCCGCCAAGCTCTTTTAAGCGCTCATCAAATTCTTTACCTGTTTGACAGAAGAATTCGTAAGAGCTGTCACCAAGTGATAGGACAGAAAAGCTTAAATGATCAAGCTTTGGTGCACGTCTGCCGTGAACATATTCATGGAAAGAAAGGGCATTATCAGGCGGATCTCCCTCGCCATGTGTGCTGACGATAATCAGTAAATTGTTTATTTTTTTCAGACTATTTGGTTTAAAATCTGACATAGAAGAGAGCGTCACTTGAAAACCTTTCTCTTCAAGATGCTGCGCTGTCTTTTTTGCTAACCCTTCAGAATTGCCTGTTTGTGAGCCATAAAGTACGGTCACATCTTTGCTGACAGGCTGCGCTGGTGCTGCAGCAGAAGGAGAAGGGGCTAGGGCAGTATTTTCTGATCCGGCTAAAGCTGCCTGTGCTGATAAATAACCGGTAAGCCAAATTTTTTGCTGATCTGTTAAAGTCGGAAGCAGCTGATTAAGCAGTTCTGCCTGCTCCTGACTAAACGGACTGTTCAATACATGAAGTTGCAACGATATCCACCTCACAAGGAATATAAACATAGATTAATTCGATAGGAATTATATATATAGGTTCAATTTGAACTTTACCGAAAGTTTGCCATTAAGTAAAATATATAATATTGATTGTCATGATTAAGATTTCTAATACCTTTGCAAGGTGAAATTACTTTATTCAGTCAAGGAGGTAATATGAGTATTATTAGAGATTTGGAAGATCCAAAAGTTAAGTTTAAATTAATAAAAAATGTATCTATCCAAAGACAGGAACTAGAAAAATTAAATCTGAGACAAATTGCAGATCTTCGAATTTATGCCAAAGATAAATACGAGAGAGCTGCCAACTTTTCCACAAAAGCTTCTATTATAACAATAACAATTGTGCCAGCATTTTTATTTTTGAACTCTTACTTTAATTCATATTTTAACTATGGATTAGATGTTATTACTAAAAAGCACAAAACTAACGATTCGAAATTGCAAAATGCTTTCGATGAAATTTCAATAAATATAATGGATACTTATCTGAATATCGCTTTAAGTATATTGTTATGTGTTTTTATTGTTCTTCTCAGTAGAAGAATTGATGTTTCCAAAACAAATAAACTTTTCAATTTAATTGATGAAGTATATGACATGAAATTAAAACGAGAGGAAAAATTTCAAGAGGATTATAAACAAATGCAAAAGAGAAGAGCTATGAATTGGAAGGTAATTTCTTGTGTTCATTATTCTGACCGTTTCGAGATTTTAATGAAATCTCCAAATCGAAAAGAAGCTGAATTTTTTATGTTCTATGAATTAGATCATATTAAAGAGGTTGAAGTAATTTTTGGGATTAGTGGAAAAGTGAGTTCACGATCATTATTATAGGCACCACTTTAAACCACAATGACTTTTTTATGTTCTGATTTAACAAAAGTAGATTCTAAAAAGCTGTCACAGGGTCAAACGATTGAGGTTTGGTTTGATGAGTTACAAGAATCGTTTCCTCCTAAAGCAAAGGTCGAAAAATATAAAATCATGATGGATAAGTAGGGAGCAGGGGGCAGATTCTTTCTATCATGAAAAAGGAGAAAAACCTCAAGATTTTTCTCCTTTCCCAAATTATGCTGTTGGAAGTCCCATCACAGCTTTCACTTCTAAATATTCCTCGATTCCGAAGTCTCCCCATTCTCTTCCGATACCAGATTGCTTAAAGCCGCCAAATGGGGCAAAGTAATCTGTTTCGGCGTTGTTAATGGTAATTTGACCGGCACGAATATGTTCAGCTACATATTTTAATGTTTTTTCATCTTTTCCAACCACATAGCCAGCAAGACCGTACACTGTATCATTGGCAATCTCAAGGGCATGATCAAGGTCCTTATATGTGATTACACTCATGACGGGTCCGAATATTTCCTCTTGCGCAATGGTCATATCATTTTTCACATTTGTGAAAATTGTATGCTTAGCGAAATAGCCCTTGTCTAGTCCGTCCGGCTTCCCAGTTCCCCCAGCAAGCAGGTGAGCACCTTCTTCAATTCCTTTTTCAATATAAGACTGTACGGTATCCCATTGCTTTTTGGAGACAAGCGGGCCAGTGGCGTGATCTTCTCGCGGATCACCAACTGTAAACTTCGGCAGGGCATTCAGCAGCGCTTTTTCAAATGTGTCTTTCATTGATTCAGGAATCAGCACACGTGTAGCTGCGGAACACACTTGACCTGTATTCATCGCAATATGATGAACGGCTGTTTCGGCTGCCTCATCCACATCTGCATCATCTAAGACGATAAGAGGGGATTTCCCGCCAAGCTCAAGAGCCACTTTCTTAATATTGTCTGCAGCATTTTCCATTATTTTAGAGCCGACAGCACCTGATCCCGTAAATGAAACAAAGTCAATATCAGGGTGTGAGCTAATGCCGTCACCAATGACATCACCAGTTCCGTTTACTAGGTTGAAGACGCCTTTCGGTACGCCTGCTTCATCAATGATGTCTGCAAGAATCATTGCGGCAAAAGGTGTAATTTCCGCAGGCTTTAAGACAACTGGTGAGCCTGCTGCAATGGCACCCGCGATTTTAAGTGATGTTTGATTCGTTGGGAAATTCCAAGGTGTAATCAATCCACTGACACCAATCGCTTCTTTTATAATGGTATGCCCGCCGCGATTCTCAGTAAATGTATACGATTTAAGTGCTTCCGCTGCTTTAGAAAAATGTTCATGTCCCATTTTGTAATGAACCTCTTCTGATACTTTCAGCGGTGCACCAAGCTCTTGTGTCATGACTTCTATTAGTTCATCCTTACGCTTTTCGTAGCCGCGCACAATGTTTTCCAGCATCTTTATGCGTTCATTTCGAGATGTTTTTGAGAAAGAAGGAAAGGCGGCACGAGCGGCTTTAACTGCCTTATCTAAATCTTCTTTTGTACCTAAGCTAATGGTGCCAATGACTTCCTCTGTAGCAGGATTGATGACCTCCGTCGTTTCGTTTCCTGTTGATGCGATCCATTCTCCGTTAATAAAATGTTTCTCTTGTTTTCTCATTCTGACATGTCTCCTTTTTATATGTGATTCCAATCAATATTCTGTTTTCAGGTGATATAAAACTGTACCCACTGTGAAAAATCTAAAACGATGAAACTGCAAAAGAAAAAGTTTCTGATATAATACGCAAAGTGGGACATATGTCCTTTTCAACATTAGGGCATCTATCTTTTAATGGAACTAGACTGAAAAAAGAAGGAGCATTTGAACGAATGAAAGGTGTTATTTTCGCTTTATTAGGAGGCGCTTGTATTACACTGCAAGGCGTAGCAAACGCAAGAATCAGCCAGGATATCGGGACATGGCAGGCGGCAACCATCACGCAGCTGACCGGTTTTATTATTGCACTGATCATTTTACTGATTGTACGTGAAGGACACTTCAGGGAATATCGAAAGGTGCAGCCGCTTTATTTAGTAGGCGGTGCATTTGCAGCCATTATTATTTTCAATGAAGTGACTGCGATTCAAATGATCGGTGTCACACTGACCATTGCTGCTTTGCTCATTGCACAGCTTGCTTTCACCTTTGCAATTGATGCAAAAGGATGGTTTGGTGTACAGAAAAAGAAAATGAAATGGCCGCATTATGCAGGAATTCTATTGATGATCGCAGGCGTCATCATTTTAAAGCTATAAAGGAGGACGTCAGATGGAGGAGCTCCATGATGAATCTCTATTTTCCTCTTATCTCAAGGCACATGAATTAGAAAACGTCTTTCATCAGAAACTCATATCACACGTCAGCTTATGGCGCTATGAGCAAGGTGAGCTGATTTGTTCAAAGGGAGATCAGAGGGAGCACTTGTACTTGTTAGTAAAAGGAAAATTAAAGATTTTCACCACCACAAAAGAAGGGAAGACCTTTATTCTTTGTTTTAAACATCCTCTTGAAGCGATTGGAGATATTGAATACGTTCAGCAGACAGATATGGTCAATACAGTGGAGGCTGTCACAGAAGTACATATGCTAAGGATTTCTCATCAAGCGCTCATGCGCCATGCGAAGGATGACCCCCGCGTGTTAACCTTTTTACTAAAGGGCATCACAAACAAATTTTATACGAAATCAAACGATTTGAGCTTCCATCTTTTATATCCTGTAGAGGTCAGGCTTGCAAGCTACTTATTGTCTGTGTTAACAGGGAATAACAGCGCGAGCGCACTTCGTCTTACTGATGCGGCGAGCTTAATTGGTACAAGCTACCGTCATATTAACCGGGTGATTCAGCAATTTTGTAAAAAAAGGCTGATAGAGAGGCGAAGAGGGAAAATTACGATTCTTGACCGGGAAGGACTCTTAGAAATAGCGGAGCGAAACATTTATGAATAGAAGAAATGAAGGGATTCAGACATGATCATAGGAATAGGATTAGCCATTACGGCTGGCGCACTCGTCAGCTTACAAACCATTTTTAACAGTAAGGTCAATGAGCAGACAGGCTCTTGGTCAACGACCACTCTCGTTCTAGGTATGGGCTTTATTGCTTCACTTTTGATGGGTCTTTTGCTAGAAGGAACCGGCATGTTTCAATTAAGACATATGGAAGCGTGGTACTGGATGAGCGGAGCCATTGGAGTAGGGGTGGTCATCTGCCTCGTTCAAAGCATCAAACGTCTCGGTCCAACTTATGGAATCTCGATTGTCCTGATTTCACAGCTCGGCTCTGCGCTTTTGTTCGATTCGCTTGGCTGGCTTGGGTTAGAGAAAGTGGAATTTTCTCCCGCAAAACTATTAGGAGTCATTGTGATTGTTGCGGGGATATTGGTATTTAAATTGACCAAATTGGAGTCAGCAGAAGAGGATCAATCAGAAGAAAAAGGGCTGCCACAAGAGTAGCTGCCCTTTAGATCAACCGCCGCCATAGAACGGTTATCGCGGATAGCCCATTTAAAAGGAGCCTTTTCATCAAAGGCTTTTTTTTCTGCCCATAGGACGCCGCTTTATAGGCTGCTTTGTCCTTTGCGACGAGAATACTATAGGCTATTTTACGTTCTATTGCCTGAGTAAGTGATAGCGCAAACGGGGCACTATCAATGACCAAAATCGACTCTGTATTTAAAAAACTAGACCTCGCATCTAAATTATATGTCCCGATAATACTTAAATAATCATCAACGACCATTGATTTCGCGTGAATAGAATATGGACCTTCATATTCATATAAATGAACACCAGTTTTCATCAGTTCCTTTTTCGTGCTTAAATATCCTGCAAAAGCTAACGGATTTGGCGTCGCTGTAAGAGAATTCGTAACAACTGTCGTTTGAATCTCGCTAGCTAATGGAGTGAGGCCGTCTTTCATGGGTCGTGTCGGGATAATATAAGGCGTCTGTATGAGCACAGAACGCTTTGCTCGGTGAGCAAGATCGTTTAGTTTTTTGAGCACAAGAGGACGCTTATTGAAGCGCTCCACAGGATTAGTAAAAAATGCAATCTGCTTTACTGAGGTGCCATCTGCTGCCCAATTAAAGGACGACATCACAAAAGGTTCTTTCGCATGCACTGCCTCCTGATAGGATCTAAGCAGGTTCTTTCTTAGTTTTAAGCCTTTCTTTGCTTTTTGTTTGGAGAACACAGCTTTTGTTCTTTTCGTAAAGTCATGATTCCATAAATAAACGAAGTATTGCTCCATTTCATCTAATACTTTTCCTTTTTTGTTGTTATAAAGCAGCACATCGCGGTCAAATGCAAAATCTTTTGGGGGCTGATCTGCAAAGTATTTATCACCGATATTTCTTCCACCCATCACAGCCACTCTGCCATCTACCAGCAGCAGCTTATCATGAAGGCGGTTATGCCACGTCCATGGCTTAAATAACCGAAAGGGCTCATAAAAACGAATGGCCATGTTCGGGTGATTTGCCACGGCATACTGTAAATGCTTCAGCGGTCCACGCAAACTGTGGCAGATGCCGTCTAAAAGCAGCTGAACCTTTACCCCTCGATCAGCTGCTTCAATTAATGCACCTAGTACCCATTCGGCTGTTTTTCCCTTTTGAATGGAATAATAACTTAGGCGGATCATTCTCTTTGCCTCACGAATCATTTGAATTCTGGCCTGGCCAGACTCAAATCCATCATCAAGAAGCATCACTTGATTTATGCCTTGATCGTCGCCTGAGATCGAAGAGGCTTTATAGATACAATGTTCTTTGCATGTTTTTTGGATCGGTAAATAAAACAAAACAAATGCGGTCAAAAAGACATAAACGACATAGAGAAGGATCAGAAAAAACAAAAGATGAAGCATTCGGATCAGCTCCTTTCACATAGACACCACTTTTCCTTAGTTTATGTCAAAAATAAAATTTCACTCATTTTCGCCTTTCATCTAAATACATGACAAAAGAATCATCTTGTTTTTATTGGGCATTTAATTATAGTATGAAATGAATAAGGGGGAATCGAATTGAATGAATCATTATTTAACATCCCAAGTGATGTATATCAAACGTTAAGTGAAACAGAACGATATTTACTCAATTATATTCACCAGCATTTAGAGGATATCTCCACCTTATCCATTGTCACTTTAAGCGAAAGAGCGAATGTATCAACGGCCACGATTGTCAGACTGATGAAAAAAATTGGCTATAACGGCTATACATCCTTTAAATATCGATTGAAACAAGAAAAGAAAATGACAGATGCAAGCGACCAGCTCAAAAATATTGATGAAGACATCAAACTAGCAATTCGGAAAAATGAAGAAGAGGTTTTAAAAACGATACAGCTGCAAAGTATTGGACAAATTGAAGATGCCGTTCAAAAAATACATAATGCAGACAAAATTTATATTTTCGGCAGGGGCTTCTCAGAGATGATCGCCAAAGAGATGACCATCAAATTACAGCTCATCGGGAAAACATGTGAAGTACACGACGATCCGAATATCATTCGGCTGAAATCGCGAGACATTGAAAAAAGTGAGCTTGCCATCTTTGTTTCATTAAATGGCGAAACAACTGAGCTTGTTGAAGCGTGTCAAAACCTCAGTATGAAGCAAGTCACAACTATTACGGTTACAACAAGAATAGATTCTACATTAAGCAAAATATCAGATATGACACTAGTCGGATATAAAGGGGAACAATCTTTCTTCCCAGATTATGAAGTCAGATCCCGCCTGTCTCTTCATGTCATTGCCCGCATTTTACTTGATGCTTATGTGATCCGAATGAAATAACCAATAAGAAAGCCTTCGAGACTTTGATCTGGAAGGCTTTTTCTCATGAAAACCTTTACACATTCTGAAAACATTTTCACTGAATCGTATGAGATACTTTCTTTAGAGAAAAGAAAGAAGGTGAAACCAATTGATTTATACCTGCACCTTAAATCCTGCTATTGACCTATATATTGCATTAAAAGAAATGCGGGCAAATGCAGTCAATCGCACAGAAGATGAAGATTATCAGCCGAATGGAAAAGGCGTGAACGTGTCGATTATGCTAAAGAAATATGGCTTCACCAGCACTGCATTAGGATTTATTGCTGGGTTTTCAGGGTCTTATATTGAACAATCCTTAAAGGATCTCTCCATTCAGACCGATTTTATCTCGGTTGAAGGAATCACACGCATTAATGTTTTTATCAATACGACAGAAGAATACAAGCTCGTGAACCAGGGCCCTGCAATTGAAGAAAAAGCGCTTCACGCCTTTCGTGAGAAAATTGCGGCTATCCCGCAGGGAGGCATCCTCATCATGTCAGGCAGTCTGCCAAAAGGCGTTCCTGTCAGCATTTTTTCAGAAGTAGCAGCTATTTGCCATCAACAGAAGGTCAAGTTCATTTTAGACACAAGCTCAGCAGCAGTTCTTAAGACGCTTCAATACAAGCCTTATTTATTAAAACCGAATGAAGAAGAAATCGCTGCTTTTTTCGGCAAAACACATCCTTTGTCAGAAAAAGAACTCATTCAATCAGGAGAAAAGCTCATTGAGATGGGTGCAGAGCAAGTGCTTATTTCCCGAGGCGAGGAAGGGGCTTTATTTATTACGAAGGACGCAGCGTTTAAAGGAAACGCACCAACAGGCACTGTCGTAAACACAGCTTGTTCTGGAGATGCGATGCTCGCAGCTTTTCTTAGTAAACACCTTGAAGGACACTCACCTGAAGAGTGCTTACGCTACGGCATTGCAACGGGAGCATCCACTGCGTTTTCAAAAGGCTTAAGTGATTTACATGACATTGATTCATTGATTGAGCAAGTACACATTCAGAAGATCTAAGGGGGAATAACACATGAGCCGCAAAAAAATTGTCGCTGCAACCGGCTGTCCAACAGGCATTGCACACACATTCATGGCAGCTGAAGCATTAAAAATCGCTGCTGAGCAGCTAGGGGTCGACATTAAAGTCGAAACGCATGGTCAAGTAGGAATTGAAAACGCTTTAACTGATCAAGACATTATGGAGGCAGATGGGGTCATTGTGGCAGCCGATAAAGATGTGCATACAGACCGTTTTCACGGCAAACCACTCATTGAAGTGCCTGTAGCCAAAGGCATTCGCACGCCGGCTGAGCTGATTCAGAGCATTATAAATGGAGATGCCCCCGTTCATCAAGTGAAAGGAAGAGGTTCTGGAACGGAGAAACCATCAGCTCCTTCATCCTCTCAACAAAAGTCGGCAAATAAATGGATACACACCATTTATAAGCACTTAATGAACGGTGTATCACACATGCTACCATTTGTTGTTGGAGGCGGGGTCTTAATTGCCCTTTCTTTCTTATTTGGTATCTACTCTGCTGATCCTAAGCACGAAACGTATCATCCGTTTGCTGCCTATTTGAAAAGCATTGGCGGACTTGGCTTCAGCTTAATGGTACCAATTTTAGCAGCATTTATCGCTGATTCGATTGCTAGACGCCCAGGGATGGTCGTCGGATTTATAGGTGGTCTCCTTGCAAATGATGGAGGTGCTGGTTTCTTAGGCGGTATTATCGCAGGTTTTGCAGCAGGATATATCATTTTATTGCTTCAATTCTTGCTTCAAAAATTACCAGCATCACTTGATGGACTAAAATCGATCTTCATCTATCCTGTCATCGGTATTTTCTTAATTGGGGCTGTCATGACCCCGTTGTTAGTTCCAATCACAGGGCTAAATAATTCCTTAATGGACTTTCTTTCATCTGTACAATCCACAAATCCGCTGCTTTTAGGCTTAATTGTTGGAGCAATGTGTGGATTTGATATGGGCGGACCCTTTAACAAAGCAGCCTATGTCACAGGAACGGCTTTACTTGCAGAAGGTAACCTTTACTTCATGGCAGGTGTATCAGCAGCATGTATCACACCGCCGCTTATCATTGCGATTGCCACAACGATTTTCCGAAAACATTTCACGCCACAAGAACGAAATGCAGGGGCAATTAACTATATTCTAGGGGCGACACATATTACAGAAGGAGCCATTCCATTTGCGGCCAAAAACCCGGTCGTTGTCCTGCCAATTATCATGTTTGGCTCGGCCATCTCTGCTATATTGACATATTTGTTTGGCGTACAGGTTCCAGCTCCGCACGGTGGATTCCTAGTTCTGCCGGTCGTCACAGGTGCATTCCAATGGGTGCTTTCCATACTAATCGGCTCACTCGTAGGTGCGATTCTCTACGGACTTTACCGTAAAAAAATAGACAACCCCGCAGTTTAAAAGGGAGGAGGAGAAATGATGGAACATATCTATATGAATCTTCACGAAACAGCTTCTTCACAGGCTGGCGTGTTCGCAGCCATTGCAGACATTGCCTATAAAGCAGGTATTTGCACCTCACCAGAGGATGTCAAAAAAGGCTTAGCGGAAAGGGAAGCACTTAGTACAACAGGATTTCAAGATGGATTTGCCATTCCGCATACACAAACAGAAGCCATCACGAAACCAGCACTTGTGATCGTCCGCACGGAAACAGGAATTGAATGGGACGCTTTTGATGGGAAGCCTTGCTTTTTCTTCTTATCCTTACTGATCCCTAAAAGTGAAGCAGGGACGACTCATTTAAAAGCTCTTTCAGCCCTTTCACGAGGCTTAATGGATGAAACGAAACGTCAAAAACTGCTGGAAACAAGAACAAATGAAGACATGCTTGCTGTATTAGAAACGGATATTTTAACTAGAGAGGATGTTTGATCATGCCTTTACTTTCAACAACACCGATGCTTGAGGCTGCGAAAAAAGAACAATACGGAATTGTGGCATTCAATGTACACTCCTTTGACAGTATCTATTGGGTGCTCGAAACTGCTGCAGAATTAAAGTCACCTGTGATTTTGCAAACAACGGTTGGAACGGTTCAATCTCTTGGAGCAAAAGCGATTGCAGATACAGTGAAGGCAGCGGCTGATCAATATCAAATCCCAATCGGTCTTCACCTGGATCACTGCACAGACTTTGATGTGATTCTCACCTGTATCAGGGCCGGGTATACATCCGTTATGATCGATGCATCCATGCACTCATATGAAGAAAATGTACGCCGGACAAAAGAAGTCGTGGATCTTGCCTTAAAAGTCGGTGTAAATGTCGAAGCAGAGCTAGGCAAGGTAGGCGGTGTAGAAGATGATATCGTCGTCGATGAAAAGGATGCTGAAAAAGCCGTTCCATCAGAATGCCGCCAATTTGTAGAAGAAACTGGGGTGCCTACTTTAGCGCCTGCGATTGGTACTGCCCATGGCATTTATAAAGGGGTGCCGGATATTGACTTTGCCCGCATTGAACAAATTGCAGCGCTGGTTGATGTACCACTTGTCCTGCACGGTGGTTCCGCTGTACCAGATGAGGATGTCAAGCGATGCGTTGCACTTGGTATGGCAAAGGTGAATGTCTCAACTGAACTGAAAAATGCGTATTCCGAAGCAATACGTGATCATTTCTCAAACGAACCTGAAAGCTTAGATCCGCGTATGTATTTACAAAAAGCAAAACAAGCAGCAAAAGACATGGTCCAATCGAAAATACGAATCGTGGGCAGTGAGGGCAAAGCCCATCCGTTATATCAATAAGAAAAAAAGCAGAGCCGCTATCGCTCTGCTTTTTCACATTATTCGTTTTCTTTCATTTCATTAGATGTGCGTACCCGTGCATTTCCCATAAATACGACCGTAATCGCCGCAAGTGCAATCGGGAATAATGCAAGCAAAAATACGTACGTAATACTTTGTGACATCGCATCGATGACTTTATTTAAAATATCAGTCGGAATTTGTGAGCGAGCACCTTCTTGGAAAATAGCCTGTGGATCGCTTATTTGAGAAGGGGCTCCTTTCATGCCGCTAAAGGCATCAGCTAAACGATTTGTCAGCACATTGGTTTGAATCGTTCCGAAAATTGTTACACCGAGCGTCATCCCAAGTGATCTCATAAATGAATTGGTCGAGTTTGCACTGCCTCGGTAGCGCGGCTCAAGATCATTCATTGAAGCTGACGGCAGAAGGGAGAAGCTGAAGCCAACGCCAAAGCCTGATATCATCATAAAGAGTGTGAGCCACAGTCTTGCTGTATCTGGTGACATATTGGCAAGCAGCAACATCCCAGCGAAAAATGAAATGACAGAAATGGTCATCAAACGTCTGAAAGGCACTTTCGTCTGCATCGTTCCGCCAATCATACTGCCAATGACTGATCCAATCATCATTGGTGTTAAAATAAACCCTGCACTTGTCGCAGATTCACCGTACACCGCTTGCACGAAAATAGGAATAAAGACAGCAAGGATAATAAATGTCCCGCCATATAAAAACGCCAAAATTTGAGATGTTGCAAATAATCGATTTTTAAACATCCAAAATGAGATAATCGGCTCCTCCGCTTTACGCTCAACAATAAAGAAGATCGTACCGAACACAAGGAACACAGCAAAAAGTGTGAGGATTTGCACCGAATCCCAAGCATAAGATTTACCGCCAAGCTCAAGAGCGAACATTAAGCTGACAACCGCAACGACAAGTGTAATAGCACCTGACCAGTCGATTTTCTGTTTACGATGTTCAAGCGATTCCTGATAGTATCTGGCGATCAAGAAGACACTGACAATACCAATTGGCACATTAATATAGAAAACCCAATGCCAACCGATCGAATCCGTAATAATAGCACCTAAAAGCGGTCCGAGTACACTTGATAAACCAAAGACTGCTCCAAACATACCAGACATTTTCCCGCGCTTTTCAGGCGGGAAGATGTCAAAGATAATCGTAAATGCGATTGGAAGAAGTGCACCGCCCCCAAGCCCTTGAATGGCTCGGTAAATAATGAGCTGATCCATCGTTTGTGCGATACCGCACAGCGCTGATCCAATTAAAAAGAAAATAAGTCCAAACAGAAAAAAACGCTTTCGACCATACATATCAGAAAGCTTTCCGTAAATAGGCATTCCCGCCATCACTGCCACCATATAAGAAGCCGTTACCCAAGCAAATTTATCAAAATTGCCTAAATCTGCTACGATGCTTCCCATCGCTGTTGCAACAATGGTATTGTCCATCGCTGCCATAAAAATCCCTAACAGCAAACCGATGACAACAAAGCGAGTGGATGCCTTTCCTTTATCCACATGATTCATTTCATTTACCTCCTGCTTACGTTCTCTCATTATTTTTGCTATGATCAACTTAACCATAAAGTAAGAGAACATTTATCTTGATGATCAAGATAAATTGATTTTAAAGGGAGGAGAACAAGTTGTCAATAAAGAACGAGGCTGAAGACAGAGCAGCCCAGATCATATATACAATGAGGCGCCTCGCCACACGAACCGTTTTGTTCCACCAAGCGGCCGCTCAATCGCTCGGCCTTTTTCCAACAGATCTCAAATCCGCCGATTTATTAAACGAACTCGGCCCCCTCACAGCAGGGGAATTAAGTGAAAAAACAGGCCTTAGCTCAGGTGCGGTCACAGCACTTATTGACCGCCTTGTCAAAGCGGGCTACGCCAAAAGAGAAAAGGACCCAAAGGACAAACGAAGAGTTATCATTGTTCCATTAACGGCAGGGAAATCACAGGTGAAAGAACTCTTTCGATCCTTATCAACATCAACGAAGGAACTCACAAATGAATACAAACCAGAAGAATTAGATTTAATTATTCAATTTATAACTGAAGCAGCAGATATCATGGAGCAAGAACTTCAATTACTTAAGTCTAAATCGTAAAAAGTACACTGATGCGGGTGTGCTTTTTCTAATTGCATTCCTAATTCATGTAGGGATTGCCTCGACTAGTGACATCTTCCTTACCATAAAAGTGCTCTATAACACTTTTTTATAATGGAGTAGCTCAAAAAAATGTTCTATTTAAAAGATTGTTCTAAAAACTACATTATAATTGTTATGACAAAAGTGGAGCTAATGAATTCTATAGTTTGCTTTTCAATTGAAACAATGTTCATTTACATAATCAGTATTGTTTTTGTATCTTAATGCCTATTTAATGACAAACTTTGTATTGGTAAAATTGACCTTGTCAATGAATAGGAAGGAGTGAATTCTGCTGGGGAAGATACTTGATGCAAAAGCACTAACAAGTGCCATGGACACAAGAGCAAAACACTATCAGGAACTCCGTGAACAAATGGTAGATTTAAAAAAGGCATTACAAAGTGTTGCCAACCTCGGTGAT
>NZ_LRMO01000016.1:0-50966 GCF_019266135.1 Bacillus sp. F2HM | reverse complement strand
AGACTTTGTCTACAAGCTGAAGCAGATGCTTAGCATCTGCTTTTTTGTTTCTAAATCTTTAAATTACGCCACCCATTTTCAAAAGAATGAAACTTTTAGCTAAAGGAGGTTACCCATTTTTTGCAGACACTGATTTTGTTATAATATTTAAATGGAATGAAACGAATGGAGGAACGTTTTTCATGTATGATGTTACCGAGTGGAAGCATGTCTTTAAACTCGATCCAAATAAAGAAATTTCCGATGAACAGCTAGAAGCGATTTGCGAATCTGGGACGGATGCCATATTGATTGGCGGAAGTGATCATGTGACAGAGGACAATGTGCTTCAATTGATGTCAAAGGTCCGCCGGTTTCTAGTGCCATGTGTGCTCGAAATCTCCACACATGAGATGATTGTGCCTGGCTTTGATCTGTATTTCATCCCGACCGTTTTAAACAGCTCTCACCCTGACTGGATTGTTGGGCTGCATAAGGACGCAATGAAGGAATTCGGTGATTTGATGTCAATGGAAGAGATTGTGCCTGAAGGTTATGTCATCTTAAATGAAGATTGTAAAGCGGCCAAGCTCACAGAGGCAAATACAGCGCTGGATATCGATGACGTCAGGGCATATGCAAGAGTGGCAGAGCATTTGATGAAGCTGCCCATTTTTTATCTGGAATACAGCGGAACGCTTGGAGACATAGAGCTTGTCAAAGAAACAAAAGCAGTGCTTGATGAAACAGTTCTTTTTTATGGCGGCGGCATTCAGAACGCTAAGCAGGCAAAAGACTTCTCCCAGCATGCAGACGTCGTGGTTGTAGGAAACGTCATTTATGACAATTTCAAAGAAGCATTAAAGACAGTCGAAGCAGTCAAAAAGTCATCATAGTCAAATAAGACGAAACGGGTTAAAATAGAACATAAGTTCGAATTGGCGGTGAATGGAATGAATGAAATATCGAATCATCTATTAGAAGGGCTGAATGACGCACAGAAAGAAGCAGTCAAAGCAACAGACGGTCCTTTATTGTTGATGGCAGGAGCAGGAAGCGGGAAGACACGGGTGCTCACACATCGAATTGCCTACTTAATGGCAGAAAAGCATGTGGCGCCGTGGAACATTTTAGCGATTACATTTACGAATAAAGCAGCACGTGAAATGCGTGAACGTGTCCAGGCTATTTTAGGGCCTGGCGCAGATGACATTTGGATCTCTACGTTCCACAGCATGTGTGTCCGTATTTTAAGACGCGATATTGACCGCATTGGTGTGAATCGCAACTTCTCTATTTTAGACACATCTGACCAGCTTTCAGTCATCAAAAACATTTTAAAAGAACGGAATATCGATCCTAAAAAGTTTGACCCGCGCAGTATTTTAGGATCAATCAGCAGTGCAAAAAACGAACTCATTGACGCAGAGGAATACGCCAAAACAGCCGGTGATTTCTATGATCAAGTGGTCAGTGATGTCTATACAGATTATCAAAAGCGTTTACTCAAAAACCAATCACTCGACTTTGATGATTTAATTATGATGACAATTCGTCTGTTTGAGCGCATTCCTGAAGTATTAGAGCACTATCAGCGGAAATTCCAATATATTCATGTGGATGAGTATCAGGATACGAACAGAGCACAGTACATGCTTGTGAAACTGCTCGCGCAGCGTTTTCAAAATATATGTGTTGTCGGTGACTCGGATCAGTCTATTTATCGCTGGCGAGGAGCGGATATTACAAACATTCTCTCCTTTGAAAAAGATTATCCATCCAGTGAAGTGATTCTGCTTGAGCAAAATTACAGATCGACGAAACGCATTTTGCATGCCGCAAATACGGTTATTCAAAACAATGCAAACCGGAAGCCGAAAAATCTTTGGACAGAAAATGATGAAGGAGCGAAGATTGCCTATTATCGTGCAGATAATGAATTTGGTGAAGGTCAATTTGTCGCAGGAAAGATTCGTCAGCTTCATCAGAGCGGAAAGCGCAAATTATCCGATTTTGCCATCCTTTACCGGACAAATGCCCAGTCTCGTGTCATAGAGGAAACGTTAATGAAAGCCAACATTCAATACAACATTGTCGGCGGCACGAAGTTCTATGACAGAAAAGAGATCAAAGACATTTTGGCATACTTACGCCTAGTGGCAAACCCAGATGACGATATTAGTTTTGCACGAATTGTCAACGTACCAAAGCGCGGAATCGGGGCGACATCTGTTGATAAAATTGCAGCATATGCGGAGATGAATGATCTGTCTATGTTTGAAGCACTTGGTCAGGTGGATTTCATTGGACTGAGTGCACGGGCAGCCAATGCGCTTGATGAGTTCAAACAGCTCATTGATCAAATGACGAACATGCAGGACTATTTATCTGTCACTGAATTAACAGAAGAAATTCTAGAGAAAACAGGCTATCGTGAAGCGCTGAAGCTCGAAAAAACCATTGAAGCACAAAGCCGCTTAGAAAATATTGACGAGTTTCTATCCGTCACTAAGAACTTTGAAGAACAGAATGAGGACAAGTCACTTGTGACCTTCCTGACAGATCTCGCCCTCGTCGCAGACATTGATAAGCTGGATGAGAATGAAGAAGAAGATCAGGATGCCGTCATCTTAATGACACTTCACGCTGCAAAAGGTCTGGAATTCCCTGTTGTTTTCTTAATGGGAATGGAGGAGGGTGTCTTCCCGCACAGCCGTTCATTAATGGAAGATGCAGAGATGGAAGAAGAGCGCCGCCTCGCTTATGTAGGCATCACACGGGCTGAAGAAGAGCTTTATTTATCAAGTGCAAAAATGAGAACACTTTTCGGCCGGACGAACATGAACCTTGAATCAAGATTCATTCGAGAAATACCAGCCGATTTATTGGACAACCTAAATGAGAAAAAAGAAACAAAAACAACGTTTGGCCAAACAAGAGAAAGACCGCAAAGACGGGGACCTGTCTCACGTCCGCAAACACAAACCATTCAAAACACAGGCGGCGGCAGTATTGGCTGGGCTGTGGGCGATAAAGCGGCACATAAAAAATGGGGCGTTGGTACGGTTGTCAGTGTGAAAGGCAGCGGAGACAGCACAGAGCTTGACATTGCGTTCCCAAGCCCTACAGGCATTAAGCGTCTTCTCGCAGCATTTGCACCAATCGAGAAGCAATAAACTGATAGGACAAAACGGATGAATTGAAAGGAAGAAGCAGATGGATAAAGAAGCAGCGAAACGCCGGATCGAGGAACTGCACCAGATTTTGAATCAATACAACTACGAATATCATACACTTGATCGTCCAAGTGTTCCTGACGCTGAATATGATGCGCGGATGCGTGAGCTGATCTCTCTGGAGGAAGAACACCCTGATTTAAAATCAGCGGATTCTCCTTCACAAAGAGTAGGCGGCGCTGTTTTAGACGCCTTCCAAAAAGTGCGTCACGGCACACCGATGCTCAGCCTTGGGAATGCGTTTAATGAACAGGACCTTCTTGATTTTGACCGCCGGGTTCGTCAAGCAGTCGGTGACGATGTCGCTTACAATGTCGAGCTGAAAATTGATGGACTCGCTGTTTCTCTCCGTTATGAAAATGGCGTGTTTGTCCGAGGAGCGACACGCGGAGATGGAACAACGGGGGAGGATATTACTGAAAACCTCAAAACGATTCGTTCCATCCCACTTAAAATCAAACGCCCTCTGTCGATTGAAGTGAGAGGCGAGGCATTTATGCCAAAACCTTCTTTTGAAGCATTAAATGAAAAAAGAATACAAAACGAAGAAGAGCCGTTTGCAAACCCGCGTAATGCGGCTGCAGGTTCACTTCGTCAGCTTGATACGAAAATTGCAGCGAAACGAAACCTTGATATATTCGTCTACAGTATAGCGGAGCTTGATGAAATTGGTGTTGAAACGCAAAGCGCAGGACTTGATCTTCTCGACGAACTTGGCTTTAAAACAAACAAAGAAAGACGGATGTGCCAAACGATCGAAGAAGTCATCGACCTTATTGAAACATTAAAAGTAAAGCGTGCCGATTTTTCATATGAAATCGATGGAATTGTCATTAAAGTCGATTCACTGGCTCAGCAGGAAGAACTCGGCTTTACAGCAAAAAGCCCGCGCTGGGCAGTTGCGTACAAGTTTCCGGCTGAAGAGGTCGTAACGAAGCTGCTTGATATTGAACTAAGTGTCGGACGTACAGGCGTGATTACACCAACAGCAATTCTTGAGCCTGTCAAGGTAGCAGGGACGACAGTACAGCGTGCGTCTCTTCATAATGAAGATTTGATCAAAGAAAAGGATATTCGCTATTTTGATCAGGTGATTGTGAAAAAAGCCGGCGATATTATTCCTGAAGTCGCAGGTGTCCTTGTCGATCAGCGTACAGGTGAAGAAAAGCCGTTTCACATGCCAACTGAATGTCCAGAGTGTCATAGTGAGCTGGTGCGAATCGAAGGCGAAGTGGCCTTGCGATGTATCAATCCAGAATGTCCTGCCCAAATACGTGAGGGACTCATTCACTTCGTTTCCCGTAATGCAATGAATATTGATGGGCTTGGCGAGAGGGTCATTACACAGCTCTTCAAGGAACAGCTAGTCTCTCGTGTGTCAGACCTTTACCGTTTAACGAAAGAAGAGCTCATTCAGCTTGAACGAATGGGCGAAAAATCTGTCGACAATTTACTGCGTTCGATTGAGCAGTCGAAAGAAAACTCTCTTGAGCGTTTACTATTTGGACTCGGCATTCGATTTATTGGTTCAAAGGCGGCAAAGACCTTGGCGATGCATTTCGAAAACATCGATCAATTAAAGCAAGCAACGAAAGAACAATTACTTGAAGTCGACGAAATTGGTGAAAAAATGGCTGATGCCGTCGTTACGTACTTTGAGAAAGAAGAAATACTCGATCTGCTAAACGAACTAAAAGAGCTTGGAGTCAATATGACCTATACAGGACCAAAGCCGGTAAAAGCAGAAGAAAGTGATTCCTACTTTGCAGGAAAAACCATTGTGCTGACAGGAAAGTTAGAAGAAATGGCTCGAAACGATGCAAAAGCAGCGATCGAAGCGGTAGGCGGCAAGCTGGCAGGTAGTGTGAGTAAAAAAACAGATCTAGTCATTGCCGGAGAAGCAGCGGGGAGTAAGCTGACAAAGGCAGAAGAACTCAATATTGAAATTTGGGACGAAGCTAAAATGCTCGAGGAGCTAAAGAAATAAGAGGAGTGTTTTCTATTGAAAAAGTTGTTATTGCTGCTGACAATGCTCACACTGGTATTGTCAGCGTGTGCACCTTTTGGGGGAAAGGAAGAGGAAGAGGTCACACAAAAAACGGATGAAACGAAGGAAACAAAGGAAACAGCCATCATCCCGATGTACAATATCTCAGACTCCTATTACAAAATGGTACTGCCGTTTAAACAAGGAGCTGCGAGAGGTTTAACAGCGGAGCGTCTCAACACACGCTTGGACATTGATGAATTTGAAACAGGACTCATGCGTCTTGCAACAGAGTCATTTAATACTAACGACTATCTTTTCCAAGAAGGACAGCATTTAGATGAGGACACCGTTCTCAGCTGGCTGGCACGCAAAAAAACAGGCAGTGATCTGAAAAAGGCAGAAAAAGAAGATAAAGACTTTAAGAATCTAGGCTTAAATCCTGCTCTTCCAAACTCAGGTTCAACAAAGTCTAAAAATGAAAATAGTCCCATCTACTTAGCTTCCATGCTAGAGCATAATTACTTAATTCGAAAAGACAAAAACAGCTTACAGCTTGGCGGAGTTGTCATTGGTCTTGCACTGAACTCTGTTTATTATTACCGTGAAAAGATCGGTGACCCGCAGCAAGAGGTGACCATCGATTCATCGAAAAATTCAAAGAAACTTTTGGCAGAGGGTGAAAAAATCGCTGAACAAGTGGTCAAGCGCATTCGTCAAATGGACGGACTGCAAAAAGTGCCTGTCATGATTGCCCTTTATAAGCAAGCACCAAAATCATCTATCGTTCCAGGTAACTTTATCGCCAAAACGGATGTGAAAGCAGGCTCCGCTGATATCGGAAATTGGGATACGATCAATGAGGAGAATGTATTCTTCCCTTCAGATAATGCGAAAAGCAGCTACAAAGATGATTCAGAGCGATTTGACCGCTTCAAGACAAAGGTCGAAGACTACTTCCCGAATTATACTGGTGTTGTAGGAAAAGGCTTTTACAAAAACGGCAACCTGCAAAAAATGAAAATCGAAATTCCAATGCAGTTCTATGGAAAAACGGAAGTCGTAGCCTTCACACAATATTTAACCGGTGAAGTCATGGATTACTACAAGAGTACCAATATCGAAATCAACATTACATCTTCTGATCAACAAGAAGCCTTGATTACGAAAAATGCTGAAGACAAAGAACCGACTGTTCATATATATGACTAAATAAGAGGGATTTCCAAACTCTTGTCAAAATATTAGGAGAAACCAAGAAGAAAGGCAGGTATGTTGATGCTCGTATAATGCTGATTACCGTCAAGAACATTTAAAAAGACGATAAAGGAGAATCAGCATGCATAAAGAAGTAAAAGCACGATACGATGAACAGAAAGTCTTAAAGAAAGCGGCTCATTTGTATGACTTTCAGCTTGACCAAGTCACATTTCTAGCCGATGCAGAAAATTATGTGTATGAATATAAGGCAATGAATGGGGAGAATTATATATTAAAAATCACCCATACCATTCGTCGTTCACCCACATATATTTTAGGAGAAATGGACTGGATTCGATTCCTGGCTCATCATGGTATTTCCGTAGCAAAGCCGATTTCATCAGCAAGAGGAAAAGACGTTGAAACCATTCCTGATCAAGCCGGAGGCGCATTTTTACTTCGTGTGTATGAAAAAGCACCAGGGAGAAAAGTGAATGAAGGAGATTGGAATGGGAAGCTGTTTGAAGCGTTAGGGTCCTATACAGGACGAATGCATCAAATAACAAAACGATATCAAGTAAAAGATCCTCTTTATAAGCGTCAAGAGTGGTATGAAGAGGAGCAATTAAAGCTGGATCAATATATTCCGTCTGATCAAACGGTTGTTTTGCGAAGAAAAGATGAACTGATGCAAAAGCTTCACCAGCTCCGAATTTCGAAGGATGTGTATGGGCTGGTGCATGCTGATTTGCATCATGGAAACTTCCATTATCATCAAGGAGAGATTATCGCATTCGATTTTGATGATATTGGATATCACTGGTTTATCAATGATATTAGTATTTTGCTATACAATGTTCTTTGGTATCCAGTGATTCCATATGATGATAAAGCTGAATTTACGGCAGAATTTATGAGTCATTTTCTAAAAGGCTATCGACAGGAAAATGAGCTTGATGACGCGTGGCTGGCAACAATTCCTGATTTTCTCATGCTGCGTCATATGCTTATTTATGGGCTTTTACATCAAGCATTTGATCTCCAAACAATGACTTCTGACCAAAAAGCCATGCTGTCATGTTTTCGAAAGGAAATTGAGCAAAAAACACCAATTACTCCTTTTGACTTTCAACAGCTGGCCCGATAAAAGAAACCCCTTGCTGTGTCAAACAGCAAGGGGTTTTTTATGACTACACCGTATCACACTTCACGCCAACGACGCCTTCTAGATCTTTAATATCAAAGTACACATCGGTTGTATAGCGGTCTTTATGCACACGTACGCGTACTTCCATGATCGGATAATCCTTTTCCTTTAAATCATCAATTCGAACAGAATGAATACGGATATTGAGGGCTTTCATTTCTTTTAAAATATCGGTCATGCGGTTTCGATCAGAAAGAGACATTCTGATGCGGATTTCTTTTTCCTGCAGGCGAATCGGTCCGATCCGCTGGAAGAGCCATGGTAGAAATTCAACACTAATGAGAATAAAGAAAAGACTGAGGAAGGCTTCTTTATAAAACCCTGCACCTGTTGCAACCCCAAGTCCTGCTGCTCCCCAGATCATCGCAGAAGTCGTGAGACCTGAGATGACATCATTGCTTTTTCGAAGAATTACACCTGCTCCAATAAAACCAACACCTGATATAATTTGCGCCGGTAACCTGAGTGGGTCCATTTGAAGCTTAGAGACTCGAGGGAAATTGTAGGCTGCATCAATGCTGATGATGGTTAAGACGCAGGAGCTGACAGCAATGACAATACACGTTTTTAAGCCGAGGGGCTTTTTCTTCAGCTCTCGTTCAAGCCCGATAATCAGACCGATTAAGGTGGCCACGGCTAATTTTAAGACTGTATCCCATTCAATTGTCCAAAACATGCGTATCGCTCCTTTCACTTCATGTACGTTTCACAACATGTATATGATCTTCTCACAGCCCATATAGCTGCACAACTCTTATTTTATTCAGTTTCTGAAGAAAGAAAAGCTTTTTATTTTATTTAAAAAGAGAGTCATCCGCATTGGGCAGATGACTCTTCAATTCTTTATTTTGATTCTTCTTCAAGATGATTTTCCATTTTGGTAAACAGTTTCTTAGAAGCTTTAGATGGTTTATTGGTCAAGAGGCTGACAATGATGGCAGTCAAACCACTCAAAATAAATCCTGGAACCATTTCGTACAAGCCAGTTGTATTATTCAAGCCGGTTGAAATCCATGTTAACACTACAACTGCCCCTACAACCATTCCTGCAAGTGCACCGTGATGGTTCATTCGCTTCCAATATAGGCATAGAAGGATGACTGGACCAAATGAAGATCCAAAGCCTGCCCAAGCATAACCAACAAGGTCAAGAATGGTATCACTTGGATTAAGTGAAAGACAAAGCGCGATAATGGCAACCACCAATACAGACATACGCCCAATCATCACTAGTTCTTTGTCTGACGCTTTTCTTCTAAAGAAGGTTCGGTATAAATCCTCTGTCATGGCACTTGCAGTCACAAGCAGCTGTGAAGAGATCGAACTCATAATCGCAGCTAAAATAGCAGAGAGTAAAAATCCAGTAATATACGGGTGGAATAACACTTTAGAAAACACAATAAAGATGGTTTCTGGATCTGCTAAAGTGGTACTAGTCTCATGTACATAAGCGACACCGACTAATCCAACAGACAGTGAACCAATAACAGACACAATCATCCAGCTCATCCCGATACGACGTGCTGGTTTTAAATCTTTTACAGTCGTAATGGCCATGAATCGAACAATGATGTGCGGCTGTCCAAAGTAACCAAGCCCCCATGCTAAGAAGGAAATAATGCCAATGACGCTCGTTCCTCTGAATATATCAAGCAATTTTGGATCAATTTGTTGGATATCTTGATACGTGGCAATTGGGCCACCTAATTGAGTAAAGGCAACGATCGGCACGAGCACTAATGCTAAAAACATAATGGCTCCTTGAACAAAATCAGTTAAGCTCACTGCCAAAAAGCCGCCGAATAAAGTGTATAAGATCACGATACTAGAGGTTAAAATTAAACCAAATATATAATTGGCACCAAACGCAGATTCGAATAAACGACCGCCAGATACCATACCTGATGAGGTGTACAGTGTAAAGAAAATCATAATAATGACAGCTGAGACAGCTTTTAATAAAGTAGAAGAATCTTTAAATCGTTTGTCAAAAAAGTCTGGAATGGTGATCGCATCATCAGCAACCTCAGTATACGATCGTAAGCGAGGAGCTAAAAATAGATAATTCAAGTAAGCCCCACTAATCAAACCAACAGCAAGCCATCCTGACGAAAGCCCTGTTGTATACATCGCGCCTGGAAGCCCCATGAGCATCCAGCCGCTCATATCTGAAGCACCAGCAGATAGAGCTGTCACGTAAGGACCCAGCCCGCGTCCGCCCAACATATAATCATTTAAGTCATTTGTTTTTCTAAATGCATACCAGCCAATGGCCAGCATTCCAATAAAATAAATAGCTAGAGAAATTCCAATCTCAATACTCATGTTTCCATATCACCTTTTTCGTATTAATTTGACATCACCTCATTCAAAATATACAAGAACATTCAAATCGTCTGTCTGCTCACTGCTATGGTTACTTAACCTAACAGAGTATTCCCTGCTGATCAACCTTCTTAAACCTCTTTCTTACATAAAAAAATGCGTAAATGATTGATAAGAATCTATATGTAAGCGTTATCAAAAACATTTAAAAGAAAAAATTTTCTGATAAATAATCAACTTCTGATACAAATCATTTTCATACTTTCTGGTTTTAAGGGTGATGGGGAGAATGGCTACCTTCTGAAGCCTGCGTAAAGTTGCTTTAGAACAGTAAAATTTGATATGATAAAGTGTATATGACTTATGATCATGACCACGAGTACGCATCATTTTTGGAGGTGAACCTGCATGTCAAGAATTTCAATAGAAGAAGTCAAGCACGTTGCCCATTTAGCAAGGCTTGCGATTACAGAAGAAGAAGCTGAGATGTTTACAGAACAGCTTGATAGCATCATTTCATTTGCAGAGCAGTTAAACGAGGTAGATACGGAAAACGTTGAACCTACTACACACGTATTAAAAATGAAAAACGTCATGAGAGAAGATGTTCCGAATAAAGGTCTTTCCATTGAGGCAGTCGTCAAAAACGCGCCTGATCATAAAGACGGCTATATTCGTGTGCCATCAATTTTGGACTAAAGGAGGCCCGAGACATGTCACTGTTTGATCACAAAATTTCTGAATTAAAAGAGCTTTTACATAAAAAGGAACTGGCTGTTTCTGATTTAGTGGACGAGTCTTATAAACGAATCAATGAAGTAGACGGAAAAGTACAAGCATTCCTTGCACTGGACGAAGAGAAAGCACGTGCGTATGCAAAGGAATTGGACGAGGCAGTTGGTGAAAAGGACGAGCTTGGCCTATTGTTCGGTATGCCAATTGGTGTGAAAGATAACATTGTTACAAAGGATTTGCGTACAACAGCTTCAAGTAAAATCCTGCAAAACTTTGATCCTATTTATGATGCAACCGTTGTGAACCGCCTAAGAGACGCAGAAGCAGTCACAATCGGTAAATTAAATATGGACGAATTTGCTATGGGATCTTCTACGGAGAACTCAGGCTTCAAAGCGACGAAAAACCCATGGAATTTAAATACCGTTCCAGGCGGATCAAGCGGTGGATCAGCAGCTTCTGTTGCAGCAGGTGAAGTACCATTCTCACTTGGATCAGATACAGGCGGTTCTATTCGTCAGCCGGCATCTTTCTGCGGGGTTGTCGGTCTTAAGCCGACATATGGCCGTGTATCCAGATACGGATTAATCGCATTTGCTTCATCATTAGACCAAATTGGTCCGATTACACGTAATGTAGAAGACAACGCATATGTTCTTCAAGCCATTGCAGGTGTCGATCAAATGGACGCAACAAGTGCAAATGTCGATGTCCCAGATTTTCTTTCTTCATTAACTGGCGACATCAAAGGCTTGAAAATTGCTGTGCCGAAAGAATACCTTGGCGAAGGCGTTGGCGAGGAAGCAAAAGAATCTGTTCTTCAAGCGTTAAAAGTATTAGAAGGACTTGGTGCTTCGTGGGAAGAAGTGTCTCTTCCGCATTCTAAATATGCGCTTGCGACTTACTACTTACTGTCTTCTTCAGAAGCATCTGCGAACCTTGCTCGTTTTGACGGCATTCGCTATGGCTACCGTACAGATAATGCAGACAACCTGATTGATTTATACAAAAATACTCGTTCTGAAGGCTTCGGAGACGAAGTGAAGCGCCGCATCATGCTTGGTACATTCGCGCTAAGCTCAGGATATTATGATGCGTACTATAAAAAAGCACAAAAAGTCCGTACATTGATCAAAAAAGACTTTGAAGATGTTTTCGAAAAGTATGATGTCATTGTAGGACCAACAACACCAACTCCTGCATTTAAGATTGGTGAAAAGACAAGCGACCCGCTGACCATGTATGCAAACGATATTTTAACGATCCCTGTTAACCTTGCAGGCGTTCCAGGAATCAGTGTACCTTGTGGATTTGCAAATGGGCTTCCGTTAGGACTGCAAATCATCGGCAAGCACTTTGACGAAGGAACAGTGTACCGCGTGGCTCACGCTTTTGAGCAAGCAACAGATCATCATAAAGCAAAACCTGAACTGTAAGGGGTGAATTAGAATGAACTTTGAAACGGTAATTGGACTTGAAGTCCACGTAGAGCTAAAAACACAATCGAAAATTTTCTCAAGCTCGCCGACACCTTTTGGTGCAGCTGCCAACACGCAAACAAGTGTCATCGACCTTGGCTATCCTGGCGTACTGCCTGTACTGAACAAAGAAGCGGTGAACTTTGCGATGAAAGCGGCCATGGCGCTGAACTGTGAAATCGCAACAGATACAAAATTTGACCGTAAAAACTATTTCTATCCTGATAACCCAAAGGCGTATCAAATTTCTCAATTTGATAAACCGATCGGTGAAAACGGCTGGATTGAAATTGAAGTAGAAGGCAAAACAAAACGAATCGGTATTACGCGTCTCCATTTGGAAGAGGATGCAGGGAAACTGACGCACACAGGTGACGGTTACTCACTCGTCGATTTCAACCGTCAAGGCACGCCGCTTGTTGAAATCGTATCTGAGCCAGACATTCGTACTCCAGAAGAAGCGTATGCCTACTTAGAAAAATTAAAATCCATTATTCAATATACAGGCGTTTCTGACTGTAAGATGGAAGAAGGCTCACTTCGCTGTGATGCCAATATTTCTCTTCGCCCAATCGGCCGTGAAGAGTTTGGTACAAAGACAGAGCTCAAAAACTTAAACTCATTCGCTTTCGTACAAAAAGGCCTTGAATTCGAAGAAAAGCGTCAAGAGCAAGTATTGCTTTCTGGCGGCTTGATCGAACAGGAAACCCGTCGTTATGACGAAGCGTCTAAAAAGACGATCCTGATGCGTGTCAAAGAGGGCTCTGATGATTACCGCTACTTCCCAGAACCGGATTTGGTGGAGCTGTACATTGATGACGAGTGGAAAGAACGCGTAAGAGCATCGATCCCAGAGCTTCCAGACGAGCGCCGCAAACGCTATATTGATGAGCTTGGACTCCCTGCATACGATGCAATGGTACTCACGCTGACGAAAGAAATGTCTGATTTCTTTGAAGCGACCATTTCAGAAGGTGCAGAAGCGAAGCAAGCTTCAAACTGGCTCATGGGTGAAGTATCTGCTTACTTAAACTCTGCTCAAAAAGAGCTGGACGATACAAAGCTAACGCCGCAAGGGCTGGCTGGTATGATCAAGCTTATTGAAAAAGGAACGATTTCCTCTAAGATTGCGAAAAAGGTATTCAAAGAGCTCATTGAAAATGGGGGAGATGCAGAAACAATCGTCAATGAAAAAGGACTTGTCCAAATTTCTGACGAAGGTGCGCTGCTTAAACTTGTTACAGAAGCACTTGATAACAACCCGCAATCCATTGAAGACTTTAAAAATGGTAAAGACCGCGCGATTGGTTTCTTAGTCGGACAAATCATGAAAGCATCGAAGGGCCAAGCTAACCCGCCGATGGTGAACAAGATTCTCCTTGAAGAAATCAAAAAACGTTAAATAGCAAAAAACCGCCTGATGAAATAGGCGGTTTTTTTGCTTGAAATGACAGGGTCTTATCATAGATTCAGACCACCGCCGTATATCAATTTAGAGAATCTTTTCTTATAATGAAGCATAAGCGAAAGTGCACATTCGAAGGGGAAAAGGTGAGCTAAATCGAAAAACAGCACGTCATGTTACTGAAGAAATAGCTTCAATTGCTCCACTGCTCTTAGAACAGCAGGTTCCTCACACTTTTCTAAATTCGTCAGCATCCCTTGGATGACTGGCTTACGAGGTTCAGCTTTTGCCAGCTCTTCTTCAATCACTTCAATGGATACAACGGTATCATCTGAAAGCAGATGATCAAGCTTTAACGAACGAAGCTCCTCCTGAAGGGAAGCAGCACTCGGCGCTTCATCATCCCAAATGGCTTGCTTCAAAATCGGCTTCGTCTGAGAACGAAGCAAGCCTTGGACCAGATCATCAAACCGTTCGAGTATAAAGGATGAGAGCTCATTAAATGATAATTGCATTTGATCCTGTAAAAGCAGAACCTGCACATACGATTGAATAATTCCTTGAATCATGACTGACAGGTCAGTTATATAGGGTTCGATCTCCTGTCCATAAGTCGTCAAGATGGAAATTTGAATTTCATCGTTCATTTGCTTTTTCACAGTTTTTGAATACTTTTTAATCTGCTGGTTTTCCGGAATAATGTTCTCGCTGAGGATCAGAATGATAAAATCCTTGTTCTCAGCAAAATGCTGAAACTGTTCAGCGATTTGTTTCTGAAAGATCTCTCTCGGCGCGAGATGCTGATTCTCTTTTCGAATCATTTCGATAGTTTGCATCGAAGTGTCGATATAATATTCAAACGCTCGGTTGAAAAGCTGTTCTTTTGATTTGAAATGTAAATAAAATGCGCCTTTTGATATTCCGCATTCATCTGCAATTTCCTGAATGGTCGTAGAAGAAAAACCCTTTTTCGCAAACAATTGGATGCTTGCTTTAATGATTTTTTCTTTTTTTTCGTTCATGAAATAAGGCCCCTTCAGCTTTAGAATGTTACGTCAAACGCAAGTGAAATGGTTGACGGCATTGTATATCACCGTTTATTATGATATAGAATGACCAGTCAGTCAATACATAAAGGAAAATGGAGGATATAATGAATTCGATCATCAATTTTGTGTTAAAGAATAAGTTCGCTGTATGGCTCATGACGATTATCGTAACAGTTGCTGGTCTATATGCCGGATTGAATATGAAACAAGAATCAATCCCGAATATCAACACGCCAGTCATTACGGTTTCTACAACGTACCCTGGCGCAACGCCGGACGAAGTATCAGATAAGGTGACAGATCCAATTGAAAAGTCGATTCAAAACCTCAATGGGGTCAGCGTAGTCACTTCTAATTCTTTTGAAAATGCATCATCCATTCAAATCGAGTACGATTACAACAAAGACATGGATGAAGCAAAAAAGGAAATTGAAGATGCGATTAGCAATATCGATTTCCCTGAAAATGCAGAAAAACCTAAAATCGCACGCTTTAGTATTAATGCGATTCCAATCCTAGCCCTTAGTGTCTCTGGTGATAAAGAATCATTACAAGACCTTACACAAAAAGTAGAAAATGATCTCGTTCCTTCACTTCAAGGATTAGACGGTGTCTCTTCTGTCGAAACTTCAGGACAGCAAATCAAAGAAGTAGAATTTTCGTTTAAACAAAAGAAATTAAAAGAATACGGTCTCGATGAAGATACCGTCCAAAACATGATTAAAGGCTCTGATGTGAATGTACCATTAGGTCTATACACATTTGGCAACAAACAAAAATCAGTTGTCGTGGACGGCAATATTTTAAGCGTCAAAGATTTGAAAAACATGCGCATTCCAGTCACACCAAGTGCAGGCGGCGGTGCGGGAAGCGCTGGAGCTGGAGCACCTTCTAGCGGTTCAGAAAACCCAGGTGCGCAAGGTGCGGAGCAGCAGGCTGGAAGTGCAAGTCAGCAGCAAGCAGCAGCTCAGCAGCCAGCAGGTGGAGGTGCAGCAAGCAGTCAATCTGTAGAGCTGCCGACGATCAAGCTATCTGAGATAGCAGATATTAAAGTCGTAAAAGATGCAGAATCGATCTCTAGAACGAATGGAAAAGACAGTATCGGTCTGCAAATTGTCAAAGGCTCTGATGCCAACACAGTGAGTGTAGCAGAAGAAGTGACAAAAGAGCTTGAGAAATTCAAAAAAGACAACAAAGGCATCAAAGTAAGCACCACATATGATCAAGCAGAGCCGATTAAAGAGTCTGTCAGCACAATGCTGAACAAGGCGATCATCGGAGCAATCTTTGCGATCATTATCATTATGTTGTTCCTGCGAGATATCAAATCAACATTAATTTCGGTCATTTCCATTCCGTTATCTCTGTTGATTGCTGTTTTAATATTAAATCAGCTGGATATCACGTTAAATATTATGACACTTGGTGCCATGACCGTCGCCATCGGGCGTGTTGTCGATGACTCGATAGTGGTCATAGAAAATATCTATCGACGAATGGCGTTAAAGGATGAACCGTTAAAAGGTAAGGCACTCGTCAGAGAAGCCACAAAAGAAATGTTTATCCCAATCATGTCTTCGACGATTGTGACAATTGCAGTATTCTTACCGTTAGCATTAGTAGGTGGAATGATTGGTGAACTATTCATCCCATTTGCCCTAACAATTGTGTTTGCGTTGCTTGCTTCACTGCTTGTCGCTATTACAATTGTTCCAATGATGGCACACAGTCTATTTAAAAAGAATCTCTACGGCACAGCGAAAAAAGTAAAAGAGCATAAACCAAGCAAACTTGCTGGCGGTTATAGACGTGTACTTAATTGGACACTCAACCATAAATGGATCACATCAGGAATTGCCATTCTTATGCTTGTCGGAAGCTTATTCTTAGCACCACTTGTCGGTGTCAGCTTCTTACCACAGGAAGCAGAGAAAACGGCCATGGTAACATATACACCTGAACCTGGACAAACGAGAGAGCAAGCAATTGATGAAACGAAAAAAGCTGAAGAATATTTGATGAAACGTGACCATGTCAATACAGTTCAGTATTCACTAGGCTCTTCAAATGCCATGACCGCAAGTGTTGGCGGTAACTCTAACGGTGCATTATTCTTCGTACAATATGATGATGACACGCCAAACTTTGATAAAGAAAAAGACCGGGTGGTCAAAGCCCTTCAAGACAAAGCGTCTAAAGGGGAATGGAAATCACAAAACTTCTCATCTGCTGGTGCAAATAATACCGTGACATACTATGTGTACGGGGACAAAGCAAGTGATATTGAAGGCACAGTAAAAGATGTTGAGAACATCTTAAAAGATGAGAAAAACCTGAAAAATGTCAGCACAAGCTTATCTGAGAAATACGATGAATATACGTTTAATGCAGATCAAGAAAAACTAGCGAAACTAGGTCTAACTGCTTCACAAATCGCTCAAGCAATTGCACCTCAAAATAGTGAAACAACACTGACGAAAGTCACAGAGGACGGCAAAGAACTTGATGTGAAGCTTCAAACGGAAAAAGATGAATATAAGAGCAAAAAAGATTTAGAAAATAAAAAGATCACCACACCAACAGGGCAAGAAGTCCGAATTGGTGATGTCGTCAAAGTAAAAGATGGTACGACTGCAAATACGGTGACAAAACGTGATGGAAAAATCTACGCAGAAGTGTCTGGTGACATGACAACAGACGACGTCTCAAGTGTAACGCAGGATGTTCAGAAGAAAGTCGACAAGCTTGATCTAAAATCTGGCGTAACGATTGACACAGGCGGCGTAAGTGCGGATATTGAGGAATCCTTTACACAGCTGGGCCTTGCAATGCTTGCAGCGATTGCCATTGTGTATCTCGTTCTCGTCATCACATTTGGCGGAGGTCTTGCACCATTTGCGATTCTTTTCTCCCTGCCATTTACGATTATTGGCGCACTGCTTGGATTGTTTATAGCAAAAGAAACCATCAGCTTAAATGCCATGATTGGATTGCTCATGCTGATCGGTATCGTTGTAACTAATGCCATTGTCTTGATTGACCGAGTGATTCATAAAGAACAAGAAGGTCTCTCAACAAGAGAAGCGTTACTTGAAGCAGGTACAACAAGATTACGTCCAATCTTAATGACGGCACTTGCGACAATTGGTGCACTGCTACCACTCGCATTAGGATTTGAAGGCGGAAGCCAGATCGTATCAAAAGGACTTGGTGTTACCGTAATTGGCGGCTTAACAAGTTCTACACTTCTCACATTGGTTATCGTTCCAATCGTGTATGAAATGTTAAGCAAGTTTAGACGTAAGAAAAAGTACGCAGAAGAAGAGTAAGAGGAAGCCCCGCCAATGAGCGGGGCTTTTTTTATGTTGAAATCTGACAAACAGCTTTTCTCATAAGCTCTTCAAATGCGTGGAAAAAGGCATCACGATCGACATGGTCAATCACTTGAATTGATTTTCCATCTGGATGCTCTTCAGTGCGACCTTGTCTAGGCGTTTCGGTATAAACGATTGCGTTCACTTCTTTTGAACGGGTAAATGATGTAGAAGCAAGAGTAATCGTTGTTAGCACGTCCCATAAGTAGTAAGTCGAGTTCGTTTCATGATGAATGAGCGGGGGACAAAAGGCGTAGCACTGTCCGATAAAATCTATTCCAATATAAGAACGAAGAGAAGCCCAGCGCTGACGTACATCAAGTGTAAGCGGGACTTGATTTGTACTTTCAAGCGCGACCATTTCAATAGGAAACGGTTCCTGAAAGACAGTGCTGACAGCATAAGGGTCCCAAAAGGCATTCCATTCTGCTGTCCCATCATGCTCGGGCTCTTCAACATTGCCTTTTTCAAGGAACGTTCCACCCATCCACACCAATTTTTCAATTCTATTAGAGATCGAAGGATCTTCTTCTAAAGCGCGTGCAAGATCTGTGAGCGGACCAGTAAAGAGCAGGGTGACAGGTTCTTTTGCCTTCTTAACCGTTTCAATCAGGTGAAGGTGTGCTGGCAGCTTGGACACTTTTGTATCAACAGTGCCTTTTTCATTTAAAATTGGCAGAGCATCTACATAAAAAGCATGCATACGCCACTCCTTCGGAAATGGATTGACGCCTCTAGAAGTTGAAGCAGCAACTTCAATTTCATAAGGACTGAAGCGATCAATGATTTTTTGAGATGCACTGAGAGCAGGCTCTAAATAACAATCAGCAGGAATCACAGACATTCCAATGACTTTCACATGTTCCATTTGAAGGAGAAGAAATAAAGAGACGAGATCATCAACACCGCCGTCATGATTAAAATAGACAGGCTTTTTCATCGCATATCATCCTTTACAGTGTTTACTTTTATCTTATCAGAATGCTTTCTTGCTGAGAGAGATTGGCTAGGAGATTTCACATAATTAGGTGGTTGTTTTGTTGCCATTTTCAAATCTCATAGTATAATTAAAGGTTGTTAGTGGTGAAAATAGATTGCATAATGAATATAGGATGATGATGAATGAAACGTGCTCGAATTATATACAATCCGACATCTGGGCGTGAACTCTTCAAGAAGAATTTACCGCAGGTTTTGCAAAAATTTGAACAAGCTGGCTATGAAACTTCTTGTCATGCGACGACATGTGCAGGAGATGCCACGCAAGCAGCAGAAAAAGCCGCACAGAGAGATTTTGATTTAATTGTAGCAGCAGGTGGAGACGGCACGATCAATGAAGTCGTCAACGGACTAGCACCGCTTGAAAAAAGACCAAAACTAGGAATTATTCCAGTTGGAACGACAAATGATTTCGCAAGAGCACTTGGAATTCCACGAGAAGGTGTTTTGAAAGCGACAGATGCCATTATTGAGGGTGTAGCAAAGCCGCTTGATATCGGTAAAGTCAATGGCCATTATTTTATTAATATTGCTGGCGGCGGCCGGTTAACAGAGCTCACCTATGAGGTGCCTAGTAAGCTGAAGACCATGCTTGGACAGCTTGCTTATTATTTAAAAGGCATGGAGATGCTTCCTTCTATCCGCCCAACAGAAGTCGAAATTGAATATGACGGCAAATTGTTTCATGGAGAAATCATGCTGTTTCTTGTTTCACTCACAAACTCAGTAGGCGGCTTTGAAAAACTAGCGCCAGATTCCATTTTAGATGATGGGATGTTTGACCTGATCATTCTAAAGAAGGTCAATCTAGCAGAAGCCATTCGAGTGGTCAGCCTTGCACTCAGAGGCGAGCATATTCATGATAACAATGTCATCTACGCCAAAGCGAATCGCGTGAAAGTAGATGTAAAAGATAAAATGCAATTAAATTTAGATGGTGAATACGGCGGCATGCTGCCGGGTGAATTTGAAAACCTTTATCGCCATATTGAATTTATTGTGCCAAAAGCAACAGCTGAAAAAATAGGGTGAAGACTGAACTTGGTTCCTTATGGCGGCCAAGTTTTTCTTTGCAAATGAGGTGATAAAATTGGTGAAAATGAAACCGCCTGTTGAAAAGAATGAATACTACAATGTAACCTTCGAAGACTTGACGCATGAAGGTGCAGGTGTAGCAAAAATTGAAGGATTCCCTGTCTTTGTACCGAATGCCCTTCCTGACGAACAAGGGAAAATCAAAGTCACACGAGTCAAAAAAGGATTTGCTTTTGGACGACTCATGGAGCTGACAAAGGAAAGTCAGCACAGGCAAGATGCGCCATGTCCCATTTACAAGCAGTGCGGCGGCTGTCAAATTCAGCATATGAGCTATGAAGGCCAGCTGCTATTTAAACAGAAACAAGTAAAGGACGTTTTAGAGCGGATCGGCAAGCTTGATATGAGCCGTGTAAAAGTTCATCCTGTACTCGGCATGGAAGACCCTTGGAATTACCGAAATAAAGCACAAGTTCCAGTTGGCGAACGAGAAGGCGGACTTGTTGCAGGGTTTTATCAGCAGCGTACCCATGAAATCATTGATATGGAAAAATGTTTGATTCAGCAGTCAGAAAACGACGAAGTGGTACAGGCAGTAAAAGACATATGCAATGCGTTTGGCATCAAAGCATATAACGAAGAGCGGCACAAAGGCTGGCTGCGTCATGTGATGGTTCGCTACGGTATTGCAACAGGTGAAATGATGGTTGTGTTTGTGACTAGAACGGCTGACTTTCCGCAAAAGCAGCAGGTGATTGAGCAGATTATAGCACGCTTCCCACACGTTCGGTCAATTGTACAAAACGTGAATTCAAAGAAAACAAATGTCATTTTCGGAGACGAAACAACCGTTTTATGGGGCGAAGAATACATTTATGACACGATTGGCGACATCAAATTTGCCATTTCAGCCCGATCATTTTATCAAGTGAATCCAACCCAAACAAAGGTGCTTTATGACAAAGCGCTTGAATATGCAGAGCTGCAAGGAGAAGAAACCGTTATCGATGCCTACTGCGGAATCGGTACGATTTCCTTATTTCTCGCACAAAAAGCAGGCAGAGTATATGGCGTAGAAATTGTGCCAGAAGCAATTGAAGACGCAAAACGCAACGCTGCCTTAAACGGAATCAATAATGTTGAATTTGCAGTCGGCGAAGCAGAATCCGTCATCCCAAACTGGTACAAAGAAGGCATCAAAGCAGACACCCTCGTCGTCGATCCGCCAAGAAAAGGCTGTGACGAAGCACTGCTTGACACCATTTTAAAGATGAAACCAAACCGAGTTGTTTACGTGTCCTGTAATCCCGGGACGCTTGCCCGTGATTTGCGTATTCTTGAAGATGGTGGGTATGTGACAGAGGAAGTGCAGCCTGTGGATATGTTTCCACATACCTCACATGTGGAATGTGTGGCGCAACTTATTTTAAAAGAAGGCAACTAACCCGTATGGGTGTTGTCTTCTTTTTTTATAGTAGGGGGATTAACAAAGTTTTAGTTGAAGAGCCCTCAAACTCTTTGTCGGTAACTGCTGGTACTTAATCAGACAATTCACAGAAAATTTATTTTAACTTTTTGATATAATAGAAATATGAATAAAATGTAAAATTGGTAATTAAAAGGATGATGAGAAGGTTTGTTATTGGAATATAAGAAAAATCATGTCGTCGATTAGGGGGGAGTAATAGTGAGCATTTTAGCATATATAGCAGGAACTTTGATAGCACCAAATTTTGCGGGTTATCTTTTGTCAAAAGGTTTAACAAATCGAGGTGAAAAGAGATTAATTAAAGACATAGAAGATACAGTTAATGAATTTAATCGTAAGTTTGATAATACTGAGGTTGATAGTAACTATTTTATAGAGTTTCTTCAACAGAGCAAGACTGTTGAGACAATAATACAAAGAGTATTTTATGCATATAACACTACAAAGGAAGATTACCAAGATATATTTAAGAAACTAGCACAAGAAGCGGTCGAATTTGTCAATATTAAAAAAGATGAATTTAAGCATACACCTATTAAGAAACCGAGTGATTTTGAAGAGTACTTCTCTGAGTTATTTGAAATACTAGTAAATTTTCGAGAATCGCTATTAGATATTAAAGACAAGGCAATTGTATCAATGGTAGATGAGTCAATTGGTAAATCAGAAGGGGAAATTATCAGAACAATTGAGGAGCTAAGGGCCGATTATTTGTTAGGAAGGAATAAAGACCTTTCGTCTAATGAACAAATCAAGCCTAGGCTAGAGGAGTTGAATCGCGAATATAAATCAACTTTTATTCCGTTGGACAATAGTCTTATAAAGAGAAAAGAATTTTCTTTATGTAGAGAAGCATTAGATTCAGAGAAATCTTTAATAATACATGGAAAGGCTGGAAGAGGGAAAAGTGGATGTACAGAAGATGTTATCAATTATTGTGAAGAAAATGAGATACCATATTTGGCAATTAAATTAGATAAACGAGTTCCCAGTATGACTGCCGAGAAGTGGGGAGAAGATTTAGGATTACCTGCATCAATCACTCATTGTATTCACAGTGTTTCTAAAAATGAAAATGCAGTAATTATTTTGGATCAGTTGGATGCCCTACGCTGGACTCTGGCTCATTCTAGAGATGCTTTATTAGTATGCTCTCAGATTATTAATCAAGTAGAGACATTGAATAATGATAGAAAAAACAAGATATCTGTTGTTTTTGTGTGTCGAACTCATGATTTGGAAAACGATAATAATATTAGAGCATTATTTAAAAAAAATGATTCAAAAGAGGACGTTATTCAATGGGATAGGGTTCAGGTTAATGAGTTGGACGAGGAATTAGTTGAGGGTATTGTTGGAAAGCGTTATGAGCAACTAACAAGTAAACTGAAAGAGATACTAAGAATTCCAAGCAATTTATATATTTGGAAACAGCTAGACCCTGGCAAAGTATATGCAGAATGTTCTACCGCAAGCCATTTGATATCAGAATGGTGGGGACAGCTCTCAGAAAAATGTTTTGAGTTTGGATTGAGAGAAGACAATCTAAATCAGATTAAAGATAAGATGGTAACTTTTTTAGAAAAGTCTAGTAGAATATTTATTCCTTTAAGTATATTAAACGAAAATAAATCAACCTTAGAATTCTTATCTTCAAATGCTTTCTTAATAATTCAAGATAGAAAAGTTTCATTCGCTCATCAGTCTATATTAGACTGTTTTTTAGCAGATAAGATGCTTCATAGATATTATGATGGTGAAGATATCGTAGATATTATTGGGGCTAAAGATAAACAAACACCTGGTAAAAGATATCAAGTGCAAATGTTTATGCAAAATTTATTTGAAATAGATAGCCATGATTTTATTACTGTTGGACAAAAAATGTTTGAAGCAAAACAAATCAGGTATTTTGTCAAATTTGTTTTCTTCGAGGTGTTAAACCAGATAGATAATATAGATGAAAATATACAAAATTTTATTGTGAATAACTGCGAAAATGAAATATACAGTAATCATATTATTAATAACGTTATATTTTCTAAGACCAATTATATTAAGTTGCTTAGGCAAAATGGTGTTTTAGAGAAATGGTTTAACACCCCATCTAAGAAAGATTTGGTTATCAATTTGTTCGTAAGTATAAGCCCGAATTTTGAGGCTGATGATATTATGTTCATTGAAAAATATGCATTTAATTCTCAGGAAGACGATAATAAATTTTCTAAATGTTTTTTTCACGATATAAATGATGATACGGATGAGTTATTTGAATTAAGACTGAAATTTTATCAACGTTATCCGTCAATGGCTGATGACTATCTCGATTTTAAGGCGATGCTCAAAAATGATGAAATAAGAACAATACGGCTAGTGTCTTTTTTGTTGGAAAATAAAATTAAAAGCAAGGGGGAACAAATTTATACTTACGAAGATGAAATACTGTATGATGACTCTAAAATTTTAAAAAATAATGGAGAAGAGGTTCTTAATTTATTATTACCATTCGTTCCAATAGAAGAAGACACAAGCTTTATTTATAGTGAGTGGTCTGGATATTATATTCATAAAAGAGGGCTAGAAAGGGCTGCTATCCAAATTATAAAAAAAGCGAATGCAGCAATAATTTCTCAACAACCAAAAAAATTCTTTGATCGCTATAAAGAATTCATGGGAAAAGGTAATGATTTATTTAATGAAATTATATTGGATGGATTATTCAGAGTGTCAGAAAGTTATAGCGATGTTGTAATTAATTATTTATGCAGTGATTTCAACAGTAACATATTCGATAATACAAGTGGCAATGGTGATAAATTATTTTTTGCCAAACAAATATTAAAAAAGCATGCGAGATACTGCAGTGAAGCTATTTTTAGTGTATTGGAAAACCGAATTCTAAGTTATCTATCTCCACAAGCTAAAGATGTATATCGAAGAAGAATTGATTATAATAAAGAAAAAAATGGTTATACAGTTTATTGGAGTTTTTGGGGTGATTTCCAAAAAGAAATTCTAGAAATTCTTCCCTATAATCGTTTAAGTATTCAAGCAAAGGATTTGCTACGTATTTTAAGACGTAAATTCCCTAAAGGGTCAACTTTATATAAATATTCGGATGGGCACAGCGGATGGATAAGCTCACCCGTGGCGGGGAAAAAATTAAATAACAAAAAGTGGATAGAGATTTTAACTAATAAAAAACTTATTCAAAAAGATTCTTCCAGATGGATAGAGGTTCCAGAAGGTTTTATTAGTTCTTCTATTGAAGAATTTGCAAGTAGTTTTAGTAAAGCTGTTTCCGAGGAACCTGAAAGAATGATAAATCTAGTTCTTTTAAATAAAGAGAAAGTTCTGGAATCATACGTAGATTCCTTATTTAGTGGCGTTGCATCTAGTAAGGCATTGAGTAATGTGCCGGTAGAGTTATTGGAAAAAATGATTTTGACCTATCCATATGATTATACCTCATATCGGGCGAATGACATTTGCTCAATCATTAGAGACAGGAAAAACGTAAAATGGTCTCAAGGGATTTTAGACATTCTAAAGGATATTGCGATCAACCACAAAAATCCAGAATTAAGAGAATCGAATATAACTAATAATGAGGATAAAGAAATGCGTAGCTTTAGTAAGCTACAAAGTAATGCATTAAACTGTGTAAGAGGTAACTCAGCTCAAGCTATAGCTGAGTTATTATGGAATGAAAGAACTTTGTTTAAACAGTTTAAAGATACAATTGAAAAGCTGGCATTGGATGAAAATCCGGCAGTTAAATTTGCTAGTTTACTCGCATTATGGCCTTCATATAACATTGAAAGGGATTGGGCATCAGAATTAATTTTACTTCAATATGAACAAGATTATAGGCTAGCGGGCTTCTTTGGTACGAAAAAAATGCTCTTTTTACTATATCCGAAGTATCGCGAACGAGTATTAGAAGTTATTAAAAAATGCTACAAATCTGAAGATGAAAAATTAGTTGAAATGGGTGGACATTGTCTTTCAGAGATGTTTATTCTAAAAAAAGAATTTACACAAGTAATGAATAATGTGGATAAAATGAGTGAAGTACAAGCAAAAGCAATTCTCCATATGACAACTAATTATTTCAATAAAGATGAATTTAATTCATCCGCAAAAAATATAATGCTTAAATTTAAGGCAAGTAAATTAGATTTGGAGATTCCGATTTCAAGATTATTTTATGATGATCTTATTGATTTAAAGAGAGATAAGGATTTTATGATTGAAATAATGAATTCTAGTTTAAACCGTAGAATAGTACATGCATTTGTTCGTTATCTTGAAGAAAAATCAAAATCAATAGTTGATTACAAAGATATTATATTTTCAATGAGTCACCACTTACTTGGAAACGAAGTTGGTAAGTTTGAAGAGATTTGGGGGATAGAAGATGAAATTTCTAAATTAATCATTGGATTATATGACGAAACCTCTAACTCAACTATTCCTGAGATAAAAGCTATTGCAAATGAATGTCTTAATATATGGGATTTGATGTTCGAAAATCAATTTGGTCAAATTAGGTCCTTGAGTCAAAAACTAATGGAAAGGTAAGACGTTGTTGCATAACTATTATGAGCATCATTTTACACCTTTAGACCTTTTAAGTAACTATCAGATATCTCGTGTAATCTATATTCGCATCTTTATGTTAACTGGATAAATTTAAAATTCTATATATAAATAACCCCCTTGTCTAGATAGGGGGTTATTCTTCTATATATTGATTTTTTTGATCCAGCGCAGTGGATATGATATCAAGACCAATGTATAAAAAGCTAACAAAGAAAGATAAAATTAATACACCATTCCCCCATATAGAAACTTCAATTATCTTTAAATTTAGTACATATTTAATCGTGAAGTAAATAAGAGCCCACGAAGCAAAAAATTCTAAAATATAAGTTATCCATTTTGGGACCTTCAACAAAAAAATGATTCCTTTCCCTATAAATAAAACTATAAATGACCAAAAAATTACGATGATGCTAACTAACAAAGAAAAAGTCACCAAAGAGAAAAATGAATCATAAGTTATGTATTCGCCGAAAAGGAAATTTACTCCCAATGATACTAGGTAAAGCATGAAAGTCGGAATAGCAATAACGAAACCAAGGGAAAAACATATTAGTAAAATAAGAAGAACGGCAGCAATAGCACCTGGGGGTTCATCTACAACATTTTTTTTCCTTAAAAAAGTATAAAATATGATAGAAACTAAAAGAAGTATTAAAAAAGTCAATGAAATCACATAAGAAAAAGACAATATATACCCTCCATAAAAAAGCGCTATTAGAAAACTAATAGCACTTATTGTTTATTTAAATAAGAGTAATGATGAATTTTGCCAAAGTTTTAGCAACATCTTTAGGTGCACCCATTTTAATAAAAGCTGTTACAAACTGTTTTTCTGTCCACTTTTCCCCTTTATCCATTACCTTTGCGATTTTAGCAGATTTCTTTCTGATCCAAGCAGCAGCCTTTGGATTAAAGGGTTTCAATGCTTTTGATAGTAACCATCCACCAGAACGTAAAGCACCTCGGAATGCTTTATATGACCATGAAACAGCACCTTGAGTAGAAACTTCCCCGTTTGTGGCTGTTTGAGTTGTTAAAGCATTTGACTGAATAGGGCTAGTGCTGTTATTTGTTGCGGCTTGTTGTAAAGATGTTTTATATACCTTCGTATGTACTGGTGCTATTGATTTAGTTGGCTCCGCTGCAAACGCAGTAGTCGCACCAAGACCGGAAGTTAATAAAGTTGCGCTTAATAGTACAGGAACAAACTTCTTTCTAAAAGTCATAGTAATTTCGCCTCCGAAAATTTAATGAAGAGGCTGTTTATAGTGCTAAAAAAATCTTGTTGTTCAAGCCTCAATTATAAAATACATCTTGAGAAAAAACAGTGGCATATGTCTTAAATTCTTATAGGACTTTTATATAAGATAATCACTCCTTTCTTGAGTTACGTAAAAATTGTAACAACAACCAAATTAAGGATAAATAGTATTTTAATAATGTATTTTCACAACGTTATACATTTGTGTCTCTATATAATTGTATTTTATTTTATGGAAAAATTGCGGTTTCTTTTCGGTGTGGAAATATTTCGAAAATGATAATATATGTCATTATAGGGAATAGCAAGAAAGGGGATGGTAGGAGTGGAGAAAATTCTTTCTTCTCAAGTTGGTATATTGATAAATGATTGGTATAGATTTATAAGGACATTTAGCGTGCCGGATGCAGAGATTTTAAAAGAACAGGTTGAAAGAGAAATAGAGAACATGGAAGAGGATCAAGATTTACTGCTATATTATCAATTAATGGAGTTTAGGCATCGACTCATGCTTGAAAGTCTTGTGCCTATTGAAATGAATCAACAACGCCCCACTTTACCCGATTTACTCAGAGAAATAGAGAACAAACAGCCCCACGTCAAAGGAACGCTTGACTACTATTCAAACTTCTTTAGAGGTATGCACGAATTCCACCAAAAAAATTATGTTGCTGCTATAAATTTTTACAAGGCTGCTGAAGAACATTTAAAGAATGTTCCCGATGATATAGAAAGAGCCGAATTTCATTACAAACTAGCTGATGCATATTATCGCATTGATCAACATTTCGTATCGTTAAACCATTTGGAAAAAGCAAAAGAAATGTATTCAACAAGCGAGTTTTACAAAGCAAAAGTAGTCGGTTGTAATATCAAATTTGGAGCGAATATGTACGACTTATACCGCTTAGATGAGGCGGAATCTTATTATAGGGAAGCCTTGAGCTTGGCTCAAGAGCTTAATGAGGAAACAGCCCAACGGATTATTGGTGTAATACATCATAATTTAGGTTTAGTGAAAAAAAGAGCCGGAGAAATTGAAACCGCAGAAAATGAATTTCTAAATTCAATTCAAATAAAAGAACATGTCGAAACGATCTCGGGAATTAGAACACTTTATATGTTGTCCTGGGTATTCTACGAACAAGATAAAAAAGATAGAGGAAACCAATATTTCACCATTGGCTTAAATAGAGCTAATTTTGCAGACGATCAAGAATATATAGCTAAATTAAAAATCATTTATGCGCTTTTTGAAGAATATAATGAATCGGAGGTAAATGAAAGCCTCAGTTATTTAGAAAGCAAAAGTTTGTGGCAAGATGTAGCGGAGTTATCAGAAAAACTCGCAGATTATCATTATCAAAAAGGGAATTTTGAATTGAATAGAGAATATCTAAAAAAGACCATTAAAGCACAACAACAAATACTAAAAATGGCGGAGGCGTTATGATGAAAAAGTTATTTATCAGTTTAACAATTTTTTCTGTGTTATTCGCTGCCGGTTGGTCACTTGATAAAATCATTACTTCTAACACTTATCATGTAACAGAAAAGGCAATTACAATTTAAAAAGCCCCTGCATAGGGCTTTTTTATTTGAATATCATTTCATTAGTTTGCCGGATGCTGTTCCTGCTGGCCGTCGCGTGACACGTTTCCCAGAAGTAGCTTTTGAACGGCGTTTACGTCTCCTCAAATTTTTGATATTTTATAAAGTGCTGATAGTATTTTGTTCATTTTATACTCCTTTTGCGTTGAATCCTTACAAAAGTATATAATGATAAAAATTGCTGAAAGACTTTATAGAAGGACATGCCCTTTAAGGCGCTATGTCATGAGAGGAATTGGATGAAAGATGAGTAAAAATTTCTGGCGTGATTTACCGCGGCCATTTTTTATATTAGCACCAATGGAAGAAGTGACAGATGTTGTGTTTCGTCATGTCGTGAGTGAGGCGGCGAGACCGGATGTGTTTTTTACAGAGTTTACGAACAGTGAGAGCTATTGCCATCCTGATGGCATTCAAAGTGTGAAGGGGCGTTTAACGTTTACAGAGGATGAGCAGCCGATTGTTGCTCATATTTGGGGAGACAAGCCTGAGAACTTTAGACAAATGAGCATTGGAATGGCGGAAATGGGATTTCAGGGGCTTGATATTAATATGGGCTGTCCTGTTCCAAATGTCACGCAAAACGGGAAGGGAAGCGGCTTGATTCTTCGTCCAGACGTTGCCGCAGAGCTGATTCAAGCAGCAAAAGCTGGGGGATTACCTGTCAGCGTCAAAACAAGACTAGGTTTTACTGAAGTCGATGAATGGCGCGGGTGGCTTAGACACATTTTGGAGCAAGATATTGTGAATTTATCGATTCACCTTCGCACAAGAAAGGAAATGAGCCAGGTGGATGCTCATTGGGAGCTCATTCCTGAGATTAAAAAACTTCGTGATGAAGTAGCACCTGATACGCTTTTAACAATCAATGGTGATATTCCAGATCGTCAAACAGGCTTAAAACTTGCTGAACAGTATGGAGTGGACGGCGTGATGATTGGGCGCGGGATTTTCCATAACCCATTTGCTTTTGAAAAAGAGCCGAAGGAGCATACAAGTGATGAACTGCTCGGTCTTTTAAGATTACATCTTGATCTCCATGATCAATACTCATCACTAGGTTTGCGTCCATTCAAGGCACTGCACCGTTTCTTTAAGATTTATGTAAAAGGATTCAGAGGAGCGAGTTTCTTGAGAAATCAATTAATGAACACATCATCAACAGATGAAGTGCGTGCCATGCTGGATGAGTTTGAAGCGAGAAATCAAGAACAATCATGACCAACAAGAGGAGGGGGAACCCTTCTCTTTTTTTATTGAATAGGACTATTAAACTAGTTCACTTAAATGGTAAAATGAGATAGAAATAACAATTGGAGGTATTTTATTTGAAACCATTTTGGGATAAAGATAGAGAAAGCGAAGAAACATTTAAGAAAATCAATGAGAAAGGCATTGCAAAAGCGGAAAAGAAGCTAGGCGTCATCCTGCCTGATACATATAAGCAACTGATCCTCGAACAAAATGGCGGGTATACATTGCATAACGCTTTTCCAACGGACCAGCCGAATGGATGGGCAGAGGATCATGTATCATTTGATCATTTAAGAGGAATTGCCAAAGACGAAGGCATTATGGATAGTGATTATTTAATAGAAGAATGGGAATTGCCTGAGGGACTTGTGCTCATTTGTGGGGATGGTCATACGTGGATTGCATTGGATTATAGAGAAACAAAGGAGCATCCGCCGATTCACTACTTTGATTTAGAAGATGAGACGGATTTTAAATTAGCGGATTCGTTTGATGAACTGATTGCTGGGCATTATACTGCTGAATAACATGAAAAGGAAAAGGCAGCCGCGAGTAGATATATTTCATTAAAACCGTTGTTATATAGTATTTTTTGAGAGAGACAAAAGAGTCTCTCTTTTTTTTTGCGAAGCAACATTGAATCTCTCTCTAAAACTGTATCTGTTATGTTTAAGTCTTATTATTCAATTGGTTCACTTTCCACTCACTAAATTTTCTGACGATAATATCTGCCACAATGTAAAATGGCAGAAAGCTGGAGTTGTCCACTTTGTTATATAAGTGAAACGGGGTGCTGCTTACATAGATATTAAACATGGCATTTTGTGCAAGGAGGTTATTCCTTAATGTGGTCATGCTGATAAATTTGATATGTCTCGTTTTCACCAATTGAATGATTTCATCTAAATTCTTCGATTCACCCGATAAAGAAATGATAAATAAAAGGTCATCCTCACCAAATTCAATGATTCCATCTGTTAAGTCCCGCTTGCTTCGTAATACTTGAGATTTCTTATGCAGTGACCATAGCTGCCGCTGTACATCATTTGCCAAATCAAGCTGTGCAGTTCCTGTCCCATAAATATAAATATACGGTGCACGATCAATCAGTTGATTTAATTGATGAAAGTCCAGCTGCTCCATATACTTCCTTGTCTGCCGGATGTCTTGATCAAGCAGCTGCATTAAATCCTGTGTTGTCTCTTCAGTGGAAGCATTTAATTTCACATAAGACTTTAAGTCACTGTAGCCGTCGAACCCTATTTTCTTAGCAAGCCGATGGATGGATGAGATGGAAGTATGAGCATAACGGGCAAGGTCCTGAATTTTCATTGTCTTCATTTCTTCAAGGTGATCATGGATTGTTTTAATAATGTGCAGGTCATTCTTATTTAAATCTTCGAAGTATTCATTTACCAGCTTGTCCAGTATCATGCGATGTGCCCTCCAACATGAAAATATTTTCTTCCTGTGAAAATATAATCTAATGTTACAACTTGATTTCTAAATACGTCAAACCTATTGGTTTTTGTAAGCGCTCCCTTTACAGTGGTGTTATGGATCAAGCAAAGGGGTTATGCTTATGAATGCAATCAAGCGGTTTGGCAGTGCTATGGTAGTTCCTGTACTTTTATTCGCGTTTTTTGGTATTGTTGTCGGCCTCGCGACTTTATGTAAGAATCCAGCGATTATGGGGGAAATGGCTGCAGAAGGTACGATGTGGTACAAGGTTTGGTCACTGATTGAAAGCGGGGGATGGACGATTTTCAATCATATGGAATTAGCCTTTGTGATTGGATTGCCCATCTCACTTGCAAAAAAAGCGCAAGCACGTGCGACGCTCGCAGCTTTGATGATTTATCTTGTATTTAACAATTATATTCATGCTATTTTGACACTTTGGCCGTCTACTTTTGGTGTTGATTTATCGCAAGGTGTCGAAAATGTAGCGGGAGTAAAAGAAATAGCGGGTATACCTACGCTGGATACAAGTATCATTGGTGCGGTGATGATATCTGGAATCGTCATTTGGATCCATAATCGTTTTTATGATCAAAAGTTGCCTGAAATGCTTGGGATTTTCCAGGGGCTTGTATTTGTTGTCATCATCGGATTCTTTGTGATGATTCCTATTGCTTTTATCGTTGCTTTTGTATGGCCCTATGTTCAGCAGGGGATTCAATCTCTCCAAGGGTTCATGGCACAGTCTGGTTATATTGGTGTCTGGCTGTTTCATTTCTTGGAAAGGGTGTTAATTCCAACAGGACTTCACCATTTTATTTATACACCTTTTGAGTTTGGTCCAGCGGCTGTAAATGGGGGGTTAAAACCATATTGGATTGCTCACTTAAATGAATTTGCGACCTCCACTTCCGATTTGAAGGATCTTTATCCATACGGATTTTTATTGCATGGGAATATTAAGATGTTTGGCTGTTTAGGGATAGCTCTAGCCATGTATTTTTCAACACCGAAAGAAAACAGAAAAAAGGTTTTGGCATTGGTATTACCCGCCACATTAACAGCCATATTTGCCGGAATTACAGAACCGCTTGAATTTACATTCCTATTCCTCGCGCCTTATTTATTTGTGATACATGCACTTCTTGGGGCGACCATGGTGACAATCATGAATATGTTTGGTGTTGTGGGGATGATGGGTTCCGGGCTTATTGAGATAGCTGCATTGAACTGGGTTCCGCTCTCTTCAAATCATGGAGGGATTTATCTGATCCAAGCGGTGATTGGACTTCTTTTTACAGCATTGTATTTTGTCATATTTAGATGGCTGATTGTGAAATTTGATATTCCATTACCAGGACGAAAACATGAGGAGGAGACGAGGCTATATACAAAACAGGATTATGAGAATGCTCATAAAAAAGGTCATGACAAAAAGGAAGCGCCCGTTTATGCGTCTGAGTATGAAGAGAAAGCCGTTTATTTCTTAGAAGGCCTTGGCGGTAAAGAAAACATTAAAGATGTGACAAACTGTGCCACGCGTCTGCGTATTACAGTGATTGACCCTAGCTTGGTGAAAGATAGGGAATACTTTACAAAAAATAAACTGGCACACGGCATGGCGAAGAGTGGTCAAAGCATTCAAATCATTGTTGGCTTAAGTGTACCGCAAGTAAGAGAGTCCTTTGAGACAAACCTTTCATTAGATTGAAAAAGGAGCTGGATATGATGAAAAAATTTAATATTACCATCGCTGGAGGCGGAAGTACATTTACACCAGGGATCATTTTGATGCTATTAGACTATTTAGAGGAGTTCCCAATTCATACAATTAAACTCTATGATAATGATGAAGCTAGACAAAAGACGATTGCAGATGCATGTGAGATTATGTTAAAAGAACGAGCACCAGAAGTGCGATTACTGGCAAGCACGGACCCAGAAGAAGCCTTTACTCAAGTCGATTTTGTGATGGCACATATTCGTGTCGGGAAATATGCAATGCGTGAATTAGATGAGAAAATTCCATTGAAGCATGGAGTCGTCGGACAGGAAACTTGCGGTCCAGGCGGAATAGCTTACGGAATGCGGTCCATCCCAGGTGTATTAGAACTTGTCGATTATATGGAAAAATACTCACCTGAAGCTTGGATGTTAAACTATTCGAACCCTGCAGCGATAGTAGCAGAGGCAACACGTAAGCTAAGACCGAATTCCAAGATTTTAAACATATGCGATATGCCAATTGGCATCGAAGAATTAATTGCAAAGAATTTAGGCTTATCTTCGCGGAAAGAACTAGAAGTCGATTACTATGGTTTAAATCATTTTGGCTGGTGGACAGATATTCGAGATAAATCAGGAAATAGCTTAATGCCTGAGGTGATTAAGCATGTAAGCCAGCATGGTTATGCAACAGATGGAACATCTGAGCTAGAACAGCAGAAGAGCTGGAACAGCACATTAAAAAAGGCCAAAGATATTCAAGCACTTGATCCAAAAACAGTACCGAATACGTATTTGAAATACTATCTATTTCCAGATGAAGAAGTGGCACATTCAAATATCGAGTTCACGCGTGCCAATGAAGTGATGGAGGGGCGGGAAGCTTTTGTTTTTAGTGAATGTCAGGCCATCATTGATAAAGGAACGGCAAAGGAAACAAAGCTGACCATTGATGAGCACGCTTCCTATATCGTTGATTTGGCAAGAGCTATTGCTTTTAATAAAAAGGAACGGATGCTGATGATTGTAGAGAACAATGGCGCCATTAGGAACTTTGATCCAACAGCTATGGTTGAAATTCCTTGTATCGTTGGCAGCAATGGTCCAGAAAAATTAGTAGTTGGAGAAATTCCTAGATTTCAAAAAAGTCTCATGGAGCAGCAAGTTGGCGTAGAAAAATTAGTAGTAGAAGCATTTGAAGAAGGGTCCTATCAAAAACTATGGCAGGCTATCACATTATCGAAAACGGTGCCGAGTGCTAAAGTAGCAAAAGATATTTTAGACGACTTAATTGTGGCAAATCAAGCATTTTGGCCAGAGTTAACATAACACGAGAATAAGCAATATGGGCGTGACAGCGCTCATATTGCTTATTAGTTTTTTCAACCGATGTATTGTAATGGAGACAAAAAGCCCCCTTACCAAAAGGGGGCCGCCATTTCCTTACTCTGCACTCTCCTCAACCTCACGGCTATCCTCTGTTTCACCAATATAAATAGGGCCGTTTGCGTGGTCGATTCGGATTGGCCATTCGTATGGAATTTGAAGACGTCTAGCAATGGCTCTCCAGAATTTTGTGGAATCCAATTCGAATTCTTGGAAGTCTTTTAATAAGTCTTTGTAAGACGAGCCATCAAATTGAATGTACATATCTTGAAGGCGCATGAACGCGACATGTCTCACTTCAAGTGCTGCTGCGGCTTCCATTTCTTCTTCTGTTGCTTCACCGATGATTGTACCTGCGGGCGGAAGCATGTCGTATACGTTAAATTCCTCTTCTTCTTCGTGTGCTGCATTGTGCTGTTGATCTGACATTTTTCTTCACTCCTTCTCGTTCTCAATCAAAACTTTATTTCGTGCTTACTTCTATTATCGGAAGGAAATGTGAAATGTGGAATGAAAAGTGGAGCAGATTCACAACTCTTGCTTTTTTCTCTTGAATCATCTATGATCAATTACAGATATAAAAGGTCTATAATAGATAGAAAGGAGTTTCCTCATGAAATATTCTAAAGCGACCAACTATGCGCTGCATACGATGGTGTTTTTAACTCTTGCGCCAAAGGGTAAAGCGATTGGCGTTGAGCCTCTTGCTAAGATGCAAGACCTTTCACCAACCTATTTATCTAAAATTTTAACAAAGCTTGTGAAGGCGGGATTGATTGAATCAACACCTGGTGCAAAGGGAGGTTATACCCTTATCAAACGAAAGGAAGACATTTCGTTTTTAGATGTCATTCAGGCTGTAGAAGGACAAACGAATTTATTTCGCTGCTCCTTAGAGCATGACTCCTTCATGCCTCATGATGGCTGTTTGATTGAACAGGTCATGCAGGATGTGGAAACGAAAATGCAGGAGACATTAAGTCAAAAACGGTTAATTGATATTGCGAACCAACTTGAGCAAACAGAAAAAAATCCATTTTTCAACATGTGATTTTTTTGAACTAATTATGGATATTAAGAGTCTTTAAAATCTTGAATAGAAAAGGAGAGATTGATATGTTATTAGATTGTGCCATTATTGGAGGCGGACCAGCCGGATTAAGTGCAGCACTTGTTGTAGGAAGAGGCAGAAAGCAGGTCACTGTATTTGATGATGAGCTGCCAAGAAATCGAGTGACGCAGGAATCACATGGATTTATTACAAATGATGGAATGACACCATTTGAGATCAGACAAGCCGGAGAGGCAGATCTTCAAAAATACCCTAATATCAAAATCAACCGAAGTCGAATTGTTGATATACAAAAGAAAGAGGAAAGCTTTACGTTACTGACACACGAGGGGGATGCATTCGAAGCGAAAAAAATCATTTTGGCAACAGGTCTTCAGGATATATTGCCAGAGATCGAAGGAATTCATAATGTGTACGGAAAAACGTTGTTTAGCTGTCCTTTCTGTGATGGATGGGAATTAAAGGACAAAGCACTTGCCCTCATTGCAGAGAATCAGCGAGCCTTGCATATGGCTAAGCTTCTTTCCAATTGGACAAAGGATTTGATCGTGTTTACGAATGGGCACGTGTTGGCTGAAGAGGACAAGACGCTTCTGAGGGCACATTCTATTCAAGTCATTGATGTGCCAATTGTGTCGATTGATCATGACAATGGGCAGCTGCGCTCTCTCCAGCTTGCGAATGGGGAGATAGTGAATAGGGAAGGCGGTTTTGTCGCAAGTGAATTCAAGCAGTCAGCCCCATTTGCCGAAAAGCTTGGCTGTCAAATGACGAAGAATGCGGGTATTGAAACAGATATCCTTGGACGTACAACCGTCAGTGGTGTCTTTGCATGTGGTGATAATCTAGGCGGTCCTGCTCAGTTAGTTCTCGCAGCAGCAGCTGGAAGCCAGGCAGGAATGGGCGTCATTCATGAACTGGTGCAAGAAGAGTTTCAAGAAAAAACATCTCTATGAAAAGAGATGTTCAACGATGAACGGTTTTCCGTTTTGCTAAGACGTGAGCTGTCCATTCCAAAAGTGCGTAGATGACAAAGAAGATCAGGATCCAGCTGCTGACATCGACCCATACATTGGTGATCTGAATGATGTTCGCCTGATCAAGTCCAGCCTGTATCCACATGGTGATCAGTGCTGTAAGGAACACTTGTAAAAACCATTTTGATGTTTTCAATTGACCACACCTCCATCTCTTTCTATCATATAAGAAATGACAGTTTATTTCCAATTTGTTTTCCTATATGTTTTAACGGTAAAATGAAAAATAAAACGAGTGAAAGGAAAGCAAATGAGTGATCAAACAAATATGTTTCTAAAAAATCATTTTCCTCATCTTTTCCTCACGCCGCCTCTTTTTTATGAGTGGCCTATTGGGCTTCGGTTTGAAGTGGCAGATTGGTCATTAGGAAAAGAATCGATTGTATTAGAAAAAGCGGGAGATCGTGCTTTAGAGATTGTGAAATATACTTTTGATCCAGAAGACGAGATGCTGCTTGTGACGGATGTGTATACAGATCATGAACATGAATTAACGAAGCGTAAGCTCCTTGTCTATCAAAAGTATGTGCATCGGCAAGTAAGGAACAGATTGCGCCACGAGCTTTTGACTTATGTACGTCCAGAAATAGAAGATTCACTGACATTAGAGAGATTTACACTCAAATGCCAGCTGCAAGACATTCGATTGCGTCCGCTTCTCCATGCGATGTGCCAGGAGGACTTCTATGCACCGAATCAAATCTTGAAGGGAAAACTGGGGTATGAAATTTACTTAATGAATCTCTCAAAAAAAATGATTTTTCACTTATATGATGATCGAGGCTGTGATCTCATTTCGGCAGATGCTGAGCGTCTACGCCCAGTCTATGAAGGCTTACAGCACTTGCTATTAGACTATGATCGTCCTAAGATGGACCGGCTGTTTGCAGCCAAATAAAAAAACCGCACTTTCGACAAGTGCGGTCAGCGGGTAGACAGTTTTATGCTTCTACTTTATTGAAGAACTGTGGCAAATATTCTTTGTGAGCTTCTAGCATTTCATCTAGGATGCTTTTTGCAATGGCATCTGATGGGACAAGCGGGTTGATGGTCATTGCGACAAGAGCTGTGTTGTAATCGCCTGTCACGGCTGCTTCAGCAGCTACACGTTCAAAGGATTTAATTTGAGAAATAAGTCCTTTGACAGCGACCGGCATTTCACCAACAGCGATTGGTTTAGGACCGTCTTTTGTGATCACACAGTTGAGTTCAACCGCAGAATCATTTGGAATGTCACTAATAGCCCCGTTATTAATGGTGTTTACAGGCTGAATGTCATGCTTGTCGTTATAAATGGATGCAATCAAGTTACAAGCCGCATCACTGTAGTAGGCACCGCCTCGTTTTTCAAGCTGTGGCGGCTTGATGTCGAGATCAGGGTCTTTGTAAAGCTCGAACAAATCATTTTCTAATGCGCGAACGACTTCAGCACGTGTTCCTTCATTTGCTGCTGCTTTCTTTTCCTCAGCCAGCATATCACTTGTTTTGTAGTAGTAACGGTGATACGGACAAGGAATGACGCCAAGCCCTTTTAAGAAATCAGCATCCCACGGAATCGCTTGAATGTTGTTCATCGACATGCTGGAGTTTGGATCAGCCATGTCTTCGATGACTTGATCCATGATGCTTTTGCCATCTAAGAATACATTGAGTCCAAAGACCATATGGTTTAATCCAGCAAAGCTGACTTCGACTCTGCTTGCGTCGACACCAAGCCCTTTGGCGATTCCCATGCGAATGCCGATCGGCACGTTGCATAAACCAACGACTTTACGATGGTTTGAATAACGAAGAACGGCTTCAGTGACCATACCAGCTGGATTTGTGAAATTCACAAGCCATGCATTCGGGCAAAGCTCTTCAATATCTTTGACAATATCAAGAATGACAGGAATGGTGCGAAGTCCTTTGAATAGACCTCCTGGCCCATTTGTTTCTTGACCAATGACATCATATTTTAAAGGAATGCGTTCATCCTTCATACGTGCTTCAAGAAGTCCGACACGGAATTGTGTTGTGACAAAATCAGCATCTACAAGTGCTTTCCTGCGATCTAATGTTAAATGAACCTCGATTGGAAGCCCTGCTTTTTTGACCATGCGTTTTGCAAGATTTCCGACGATCTCAAGCTTTTCTTTTCCCGCTTCAATATCAACGAGCCAAAGCTCGCTAATCGGAAATTCATCGTATCGTTTAATAAATCCTTCTACAAGCTCTGGTGTATAGCTTGATCCTCCGCCAATTGTGACAACCTTTAATCCTTTTGCCATGTTCTGCACCTCCGAATAATGTAACGCGCAATGTTATAATAGAGAAAAGTCTTTTTTCTTGTTTGTACATCTATAGCTTATCGTGAGAGCATCATGTGCGTAAATGACTTCAGCGTCTTTAGGCAAGGGTGCCCTATTTAGAGATTTGTTACATAAAAGAAACACATTGTGACATGTAGTTGGAGAAAGGGGAAGTCAGATGTTTTCAAGTGAGGTCATTTCCAGCTTTAATGAACTAGAAAGCGCTTTATACCGATATATCATGGAAAACAGTGAAAAGGTCGTGTACATGAGAATTCGAGATCTTGCAGATGCTGCACATATTTCCACCTCGTCTGTCCTTCGCTTTTGCCGAAAAGTAAATTGTGAAGGCTTTTCAGAGTTTAAAGTGAAGCTCAAAATGTATTTAGAATCAGAGCAGGCACCTTCTTTAAAAAGCACTCAGCACTTTCTATATGAATTTATTGAACGAACATTGAAGGGAGACTTTGAGGGGAAAATTAAGGAGGCCGCGAAGCTCATTGCTGAGGCAAAAAATGTGCTGTTTATCGGAACTGGCAGTTCTGGCATTTTGGCGCAGTATGGGGCGAGGTACTTTTCAAGTCTTGAGAAATTTTCATTTTATATCAATGATCCGTTTTTTCCGATGAATATGCAGTATTTAGACAATAGTGTCACCATTGTGCTGTCTGTATCAGGAGAGAACAGTATTACAATTGATCATATTTCGAAGTTAAAAAGAGAAGGCAGCAAGATCATTAGTATTACGAATAACCAGCACTGCACGATTTCGCGCATTTCAGATTTAAATATTGCCTACTACGTCACAGATGAACGGGTCCACAGAGCCAATATCACCACACAGACGCCAGTTGTGTATATTTTAGAAGCCATGGCCCGTGACATGTTTGCGATGTTAAAAGAAAAGTAAAAGAGCCGCTGCATACATCAGCTGCTCTCTTTTTTCTGCTTCATAAAAGCAAGGATGGCAATGCCGGAACAAACGAGCACGAATAGACCGCCCAGCAAATACACAGACCTCGCCCCGTATACATCTGCAATCAATCCAACAAAGAAAATAGATAAACCGACCGATACTGAAGAAAGGACGTAGTGAGCCGAATACACCTTTGATAAATCATGTACTGGCGTTTCCGTTTGAAGAATGGTTTGCTGCGAAACATCTCGGATTTGGTAGGCAGGCCCCATCAAAATACAAAGCACCAAAGCAAGCCACGGCAGGCTGTTCAGTGAATAGACAATGGTCAGCACTGCATAAATGAATGAACCAGCTGCCATAAAGAGGAGAAGCTGTTTTTGAATAAACTGACTCATCCATGCAGCTAAGAGCCCGCCTATGATGGCACCTGTATAATAAGCGGCATTGATAAATCCCCACCATTCCTCACCTTGCTTTAAATCATGGGTGACAAAGGCAAGCGTAATCGCCCCGATCCACACAGCACCCGCAATATTTTCACAAACATCCATAAAGGTCAGGGTGCGCACCGTTTTATTTCTCCAAATGATCGTCCAGCCATCTTTGAAGCTGTTCATCTTATTTGCTTTTCGAACCGTCTCTTCTTGCTTAAGAAGAGGAAAAACAGGGATGAATAATAGATAAGACAACACAATCATGACACAGGTGATCCACATTAAATAAAACGGCCCGATCCATAGGACGAGCATTCCAGTGAACGAATAACCGGCGATTTGAACCATTTGATGAAAAATGGAGGCTGTACTGTTTGCTTTCACAAGCTGATTTGCTGGTACAAGCATCGGCATGATGGCCTGCATTAAAGGACTGATGAACCCGCCTGTGAGGGAAATCAAAATAAGCGCACTAAACAACCAGACCATATGCTGCTGAAACAAATGAAATTGGGCTGTAAACACGATGAGCATCCCAAGACGTAAAAGCGGGATCCATTTCAATAGCCGGCCAGCTTGAAAGTAATCGGTTAAAACAGGAGAGAAGAGCCCAGCCAATAGCTGGCATATCGTTCTAATCAGCGGAAAGACAGCCGCATAGGCAACAGATTGTGTATCTTGATAAATGACAAACGTGATCGTCATGACAAATAAAATATCACTCAGCATGAGAAGGCTTTTACTGCTTGTATAACACCAAAACTTGTTTCCCATATTAAACCGGCTCCTTTTCAAAAACAAGTTCAGTATAGCATGGTGATGGTGTGTCCAGAGGTTTTTAATTGAAAAATACATCTTAAGGATGAGAAGATTGTGATAAGCTAAATGAAGGACATTGTAAGGAAAGGGGTTCAATCGATTGAAAAAATTACCGGCACATGACTTTTTGGACAAACATGGCATCCCATATGAGGTCAAAACATTTTCTGCCGAAACAGAAAAGGGTGCAGCAAATGTAGCAGCAGCTCTTGGTTTTCGTGAAAGACAAATGATTAAAACATTGATTTTTGAAACAGGAGAAGGGGAGCAGCTGCTTGTGATGGTTGGCGCTGACCAGCATATTAAGTCAGGGAAACTTAAGAAAGCGGCCGGCTCCCGTAATATTAAAATGGCTTCACCGGAGAAGGTTCTTGAAGTGACGGGCTATCGAATTGGTTCAATTCCGCCGTTTTGCTGGCAGCCAGAAGGATTCCGCACCATTATTGAGGCTTCGTTATTAGAAGAGGAAATATTAGGTGTTGGGGCAGGCGAATGGGGAAATGAAATCCTCATCACCCCAGAACAATTGGTGAAAGCTTCAAAAGCTGTACCGTTTGACATCATGCAGCCAGCTGAATAGAAAAAAGTGCCTGTTTCAGAAGCAGGCACTTTTTTAATTGGCAGCAGGCGTAGTAAATGGACCGATACCTTTCATTTGCAGGAAGGCATCCACGGTTCTATTTTCTTCAAGATCATTCGCCCGTTTGCACACAACAACCGGTCTGACGATCTCGATGCCTTCAATGTACACGCGCCCAATTTCTTGCCGCTTGAGACTGCCATGAACCGCATCACGGGGAACAAGTGTGATGCCATATCCAGCTTTGATCATTTGAATCGCTTCATGAACACCGCTGAATTGTAAATCAACGGTAGGTTTTTTGATCCCTTTCGAGGTAAATAATGAAAAGAGTTTATCTCTTGTGGAACTGCCTTCTTCACGCATCAAAAAAGGCTCCTGACTCAGGCGCTCCAGTGGGACGGTTTTTCCGTTTAACGGATGGTCTGCCGGCACAATAAAATCATAGCTTAAATTCGTTAAATGAGAAGTGAGAATCTCCTCATGGTGCAAATCCTCGATCACGGCGATGGCCACATCTGATTCATATTGAAGCAGGCTCTCTAAAACTTGAGCGGAGTTTCCGCTTTTTAATTCAATTTCTGTCTGTGGTGAAGATGTTTTAAAGGCAGCAAGCCAATCTGGCAGTAAAAAGTTAAGTGGTACATAGGTAGAAGCGATGCGGAGCCGCCCTTTTTTTCCGTTTTGTAAAAGTGTGATCTGATATTCTACTTCCTTTTCAGCCTCGAACACTTGCCGGGCATAAGGGTATAGAATCTTCCCCATTTCCGTAAGTGTAATGCCCCTGCCATTTCGTTTAAAAAGACGGAACCCGATTACACTTTCAATGCTTCTAAGCTGAGCCGTTACAGCTGGCTGCGTCAATGACAGTACGTCTGCTGTTTGTGTAACGCTTTTTGTCTCTGCGACCTTTGCAAAAATCCGAAGGGCATGTAAATTCAACTTTGCACCACCTATCAATTATTTTGATGGTTTAATCAAAAACATTCATTAGATTTATTATAAGGCATCCCTTATTGTAAAGATAGCGAAGGGGGAAGGGAAAATGGATCATCGTCAAAAGCAAGTGGTGGCAATATCGCTTATCACAGCATTTGCACTGATTGGAGATTCAATGCTTTATATTGTTCTTCCGATCTATTGGAAAGAGATTGGTTTATCATCTATTTGGGAGGTTGGGCTGCTGCTGTCCATTAACCGATTCATCCGCATCCCGCTAACGCCTGTCGTTTGGTGGCTCTATCGGTTTGTCCCAATGAAGACCGGTGTATTGATCGCTATTTTGATTGCATCAGTGACCACAGTGCTTTATGGTGTGAGCGGTTTTTGGCTGCTGCTGATTTGCCGCTGCGCTTGGGGGCTGGCATGGACGTTATTGCGTATGAGTGGAATGAGATTAATTGCTGAGATGGAGGAAAGCTCTCAAGGGCATTATACGGGCATTTATAATGGGCTTTACCGGCTTGGCAGTTTATTCGGCATGTTATGTGGCGGAATATTCGCCAGCCTGATCGGCTTCCAGTCCATGACGCTTGTTTTTGGTTTACTCACATTACTAGGAATCATTTTTTATGTCTCTTTGGATGAGATTGAAAAGGGAGAAGAGGGGCAGGTGTATCAAGTCATCAAACAGAGGTGGCTTGCACGGGATGTTGTAAAAGTATTAATGACAGGTATGCTGATCGCACTTGTGATCCAAGGGTTATTCGCATCAACCCTCAGTCATGTCATTGAAGCAAGGATCGGTCATGGTGAATTTGCTCTGTTCGGCTTTGTTATCGGAGCTTCGGCTTTAAGTGGAATCATTCAAGCGCTCAGATGGGGGTGGGAACCATTTGTAGCACCGAAAACGGGCAGATGGTTTGATGGGCTTGTGATGAAGGAACGAACGCTTGGCTGGATGTTTCTTTCATTTGGAGGTCTCAGTCTTCTGGCGGTCATGCTGAAGGTAAGCGGCTGGTTTCTTGTGATGCTGCTTTTGATCCAGCTATTGTCAACAATCTTAACGACATTAACGGATACGCTTGCTTTTCAAAAAGCGTCTGCTCAAACAGATAAAAACCGCTTTCTCGCAAGCTATTCCTTTGTTCAAGATATGGGAGCAGCTCTAGGACCCTTGTGCGGGTATACGATGATTCAGTTTTTTGGATCAAGCAGCGTCTTTTGGCTGATGCTCATTATAAGCTTATTGCTTATCAGCATGTGGGCAAGAGGCAGAGAGCTGCATATTACTTCTGATCCAGCGTAATAAATCAAGCGTTATACAAAAAACTGCCTCATGCGCTGAATGCAAGAGGCAGTCGTGTTTTTTTATTCTAGATCTGAATCATAGGCTTTTTGCGTCAGCTGGCTGACCACCTCTTTTAACCCATTTGGTTTATGAAACTCAACAGGTGTGCTTCCTTTTTCGAAGACGATTTGATCTGCTTCAACGAGCACGACATATCGATTGTTGAGCTTTGCAATATGGATCGAGTGGCCAAAGTCTGCTAGAAGACCTTTGATTTCCGTTTCGCCTAGACGCATTTTCATTGTGATATCAGGGGTTTGTTCAACAATATGGGAGGCCGCTTGTGTGACCTGCTCTGTATCGAGTGTTTCTCTAATTTCTCGCTTTTCACTCGCTTCCCATATTTCAAGATCCTCTTCAAACTGCTTTAATTCTTCACTTTCATCCTGTAATGTTTCAAAAACCTGTTCCTGTACCATATTCATGACCTGTGATTTCATGATTTCAGGCATGGATTCACCGTATTCGACGAATTTCAAAAAGTCCTCAAAATAACGAGCGTGTGAGGATTGGTGAATTTTCACTTCAGCTTCCTCAGTCATGCCTTCTTCCGGCATAAACGGGTATTGAATCGATTTCATGTTTTTTGTCGTAATAGCCATTTCGACTTTTCTAATCAAGGTAGATGTATCAGCGATAGAAGCCACTTTTTGTTCGAAATCGCATTTCATAATAAAGACAAAGGAATCATCGAAATACTTTTTAGGAACAGCAGAAGCAACTAAAAAAACGCCGCCTCTGACAGCACTTGTATCTAAATATGTGCGAACAAACTGTTCACTGCATTCATTAAACAATTCTTTTGTATCTGCAAATCTCGTTTGATGAAATAGGTTGTAGTTTGGATTTGAATCGAGCTCATGACCGGGCTCTACAATAAATCGGCCAATTTTGGTCGGTACTTGTTCAGATTTAGGGTGTCTGTCCACTTTTCGTTTGACGATTTTTTTCAGTTCACCGTCTAAAAAGTCCTTCAGCTCACTTTGTTCAAATTCTTCTTGATCTAGTGTTTGATAATGTTTAAATCGTTTATTTGCTTGTTCATCTTTGCCTTCGATTTCCACGACAAAGAATGATAGAAAACGTATCGTAAAATCCATTGATTGGTCACCACTTTTTCTTCTTCGGATATGTTGAGTATAGAAAAAGGAGTGAAAATCGTCAACGAATAGAGAAATATCGTGTCATTATTTCCCGAGAAATGTTTATTGAAAAACACTTGATAATAATTATCATTCTTGATAGAATGATAAAAGAAAAGAAGGAACCTGCCAGTTCCTTCATCTCAGAGAAAAATAGATTATTTTGTTTCAAATGTTTCGCAATCAGTTTCAGCGTTGCGAGTCACTTCAGTCATCGTGTTTTTACCAATTTTAATGGTAGAAGCGGTACAGCTGTTTTCAGCCCAAAAACGGCAAGAGTTCACTTCACAAAGAACGTTTTGTGCCAAGGGAATTCACCTCCGTGATTCATATTGAGAATGAAACAAGCTGCCACTTGAATTCATTCAATCTAGTAGTCTCTTTGTAGAAAGAGGCTGTTTGTGCTGGTTATGCACATGTTTATCATACCATCTACCCTGAAAATATACAATTTAAACTTTGGAAGAGCGAGAATATGAATCTCGCTCTTTTTTTATTTGTAAAAATAGTTAAATGCTAGGTGGCACACTCTCTCATTTCGACATATGAATAGAGTAGATTCAAAACCTGATGTCGGACAAAGTATGGGGGTACATGTACTGATTTTCCGCATAAAGATAGGGTTTTTAATCAAAAATCTTCATAGAGAGATGAGGGGAGAAGATGAAAGCAGTCATTCTCTGCGGAGGAAAGGGAACGAGAATGAGTGAGGTCACACAAGCGCTTCCTAAACCACTTGCTATGATCGGAGATCGGCCTATTCTATGGCATATTATGAAAATCTATCAGTATTACGGTGTAGACGAATTTATCCTATTGCTTGGATATAAAGGAGAGAAGATCAAAGAGTACTTTCTGAACTACGACTGGCAGCATCACAGCATGCAGCTCGATATGGCGACAGGAGAAATGAAGCTTTTAGGGAAAAAGGAGAACTGGAAAATCACCTTTTTAGATACAGGTGAAGATACGATGACAGGCGGACGTTTAAAGCAGGCACAGGATTACATTGGTGATGAGACCTTTATGATGACGTATGGTGATGGACTGGCCAATATCAATATGTTTCATTTGCTGAAACGTCATCAGGATCTTGGAGCAGCTGCGACTGTCACAGGCATTGAAAAGAAGTCCCAGTACGGGACACTGAAGGTGTATAACGGGATGGCACAATCCTTCTCTGAGAAGACAGACAGTATCGGGATGATCAATGGAGGATTTTTTGTGTTGTCTCCAAAGGTATTTGATTATTTGACAGATGATGATCAATGCGTGTTTGAAGCGGAGCCTCTTCAAAACCTGGCGGATGATGGAGAGCTTGCCGTTTATGAACATCACGGATTTTGGACAGCAATTGATACGTATAAAAACCTGAAGGAAATCAACGACATGTGGACAGATGGAAAACAACCATGGAAGGTTTGGTGACAGCATGAGCGGATTTTGGAATGGAAAGAACGTATTTGTAACTGGATGTACAGGGCTGTTAGGGAGCTATCTCGTCAAGGAATTGATTGATCAAGGGGCAAACGTGACTGGACTTGTGCGTGATCAGGTGCCTCGATCGAATTTATATCAAGGCAGTCAATTTGAAAAAATGAATGTGGTGCAAGGCGCATTAGAGGATATGCAGACGATTGAACGTGCGTTAGGAGAATATGAAATTGACACCGTCTTCCATTTGGCTGCCCAAGCCATTGTTGGGGTCGCAAATAGACATCCTGTTTCTACATTTGAAGCGAATATTTTAGGGACATGGAATGTACTGGAGGCTTGCAGAAGACAGCCGCTGATCAAACGAGTGATCGTGGCATCAAGTGACAAAGCCTACGGTGATCAAGAGCAGCTGCCATACGATGAAGACATGCCATTAAACGGGAAACATCCGTATGATGTTTCGAAAAGCTGTGCAGATCTCATTTCTCATACGTACTACAACACATATGGTCTACCGGTTTGTATTACACGCTGCGGTAATTTATATGGAGGCGGAGATTTGAATTTCAACAGAATCATTCCGCAAACCATTCAGCTTGTGTTAGAAGGAAAGGCGCCGGAAATTAGAAGTGACGGGACATTTATTCGTGATTATTTCTACATTGAAGATGCAGTGAAGGCTTATTTGCTGCTAGCTGAGAAGATGGAGGAAAAAGGGCTGGCGGGAGAAGCCTTTAACTTTAGTAACGAGATTCAGCTGACAGTGCTTGAGCTTGTGGATAAGATTTTAAAGGCAATGGGAAGTGAACTGAAGCCTCGTATTCTCAATCAAGGAACACATGAAATTAAGCATCAATATTTGTCAGCAGAGAAAGCGAGAAAGCTGCTTGATTGGAAACCTGATTACTCCATTGATGAAGGCTTAGAGAAGACGATTGAATGGTACCGCGAATTCTTTCAAAAATAGAGGTGTAAATAGATGAACAGCATATATTGTACGGTTCTTTCAAGTGGAAGACTTTATCAAGCCATTGCGTTTTTCTTATCGTTGAAGCAAGTAGAAGATGATGCTGTCATCAAGACGTTATGCATGGATGATGCTGCATTTGATTTGCTTCATCAAATGAATTTTCCGCATGTGGATCTTGTTCATGTACGGGCGCTCGAAACACCAGAGCTGCTGGAGAAAAAAGAGGAACGGGATGCATCGGAATATTGCTGGACCCTAAAGCCGATTTGGATTGAGTGGTTATTTGAACAGGAGCAGGCAGAGAGCGTGACCTATCTTGATGCGGATTTGTTCTTTTATGAGAGCCCTCAGGTGATTTTTCAACATCAGCCGAATGCTTCTGTTTTAATTTCGAGAGGGGATATTGTCATTCCAAGCTTTGATGCAGAGGAAGTGAAGATGCTTCAGAAGCTTTTAGGACGCTATAACTCAGGCTTTCTGCATTTTAAAGGAGATGAAGCCGGACGAAAATGCCTCAGCTGGTGGAAAGAAGAATGCTTAAAAGAATGTAAAAATGCACCGGGAGAAGGCAAGTTTGGCGATCAAGGATATCTAGATCATATGCCGAGGCTGTTTGACAAAGTAGAAGATATTGAGACAAAAGGCGTGAATATTGGTCATTGGAACTATGGGCAGCATTCTTATCGGGAGGAGAATGGACGTATTCTTCTGGAGGATGGGCACCCGCTCATTTGCTATCATTACAGCGGCTTTCGGATTGTGAGCAAGGATGAGATGCAGCAAATTCATGAAAAAGGACGAAATGACCTGCCATTTTTCCAAGAAGCCTATCGGCAAGTGCTTCGCCATGTGATTGAATCTGTGGAGCAGGTCGATCCGCTGTTTAACGGCTATGCCAAACGGGAGGAGGATGACGCATGAATGAAAAGCCAAAGGTAAGCGTCATTATTCCAAGCTATAATGCCAAAGAGCGTTTAGAAGGAAGCCTTTTTTCCTTAACGCTTCAGGAAACAGATATTCCATTTGAGGTCATTGTTGCCGATAATGGCTCAACGGATGGCACGATGGAAATGCTCGAGAATATTGAGGTGAACTTCCCATTTAAAAAGGTGCGTATTCCTGTCAATCAAGGGATTGCAAAGGGGCGTAATCATGCCATTCGCGAGGCAGAGGGAGATCTGCTCATTTTTCATGACAGTGATATGCTGGCAGAACCGAGATTTATTCAAAAGCATGCAGAGGCTCATGCTGACAGGGAGGATCTTGTCATTTGCGGTGTGTGCTGGAAGCGGATTTATCGCTATTTTTACAAAGCGTTTGATAAGGATCATATGAAGCGGTTGAAAAAGCAAGGACTGTATAAACGGAAAATGGAGGACAAAACGCCTCTTTTATCATTGGAAGAAGTCGAAAATGGTGCATTTTTAGAGAAAAGCTTCGATTTGCAGTCTGAGTTTATTGATATCCTGAAAGACATTTTGGAAACGTACCACTATGATTTAGGTTCTTATGAGCTGCCATGGCGATTTTTTATTACAAATAACTCCTCTGTTAAACGTAAGCATGTCATGGCACTAGGGATGTTTGATGAAAATATCGTTCGGTACGGATTTGAGGATTATGATTTAGGGATTCGATTGAATCAGCTTGGTCTCTCCTTTGAATTGCGAGAGGATATCATGAGTGTGCATCAAGAGCATCCAAGTAATTTAACGTCATTTGATGACATCAAATACAACATTTTGTATATGTGTGAGAAGTACAATCATATTGACGCTATTGATGTCCATTTGGCTTTCTCTGGTCCGTTTTCTCACACTGTGACAAATGATATTGTGAAAGAAGTTCGGCAGCTGCGTGAGAATCCAGCATTTGATGACCTGTTATCCTATTTTTTAGAGCTGCTTCATTTGATCACAGAACGGAATGTAGGCATCAAGCGGGATAAAAAAGATATGTTGACAGCCAAGCATGTTCCTTTGAAAAAGCTGGCAGAAGCGGCGCAGCTTGCACGTGAGGAGTATGGCTGCATGGTGCTTGTAGAAGCCATTCAAGGGCTGACGAAAGAGCTGTTGCGCGTTGATTTGTTCCAAGTGGATGTGTTGTAAATGGCGTCTTATCACTTTACAACCATTGTGTCGAATACCCATGTTTTTAAGCTTTTGGCGCTGATTCATTCGCTTGAACAAAACGCGCATGCCTTCAAGCTGTCCGTTTTATGTGCAGACCCTTTGGCTTATAAGGTATTAAAGGAGTTCCCTCACCCGCATGTTCAATATGAACAGCTTGAGGACATTGAAGATGATACGCTGCGGAAGGCAAAAGAAGATCGAACGTTTCATGAGTATTGCTGGACGTTAAAGCCTGCTTTTCTGCTCAAAATTCTTGAGTCCTCAGATGCAGATTATCTTGCCCATCTGGATACGGATTTGTATTTTTATCATGATCCGGAGGCGATTTTTGCAGAAAATCCAAGCGCTCATTTATTTTTGACGGATCATATGAATTCCAAGCGGTTCTATCATTTTTATGAGTTGTCTGGCCGCTTTAATACTGGGTTTGTAGGCTGCCGTAACACAGATGTTGCCAAACAGGCAGTCACGCAATGGAAAGAAAACTGTCTTGCCCATTGTACTGTAGAAATGGATACAGAAAAAAAGACGTACGGAGATCAGCGGTATGTGGAAAGATGGGTTGATGATTTTGAAGGGGTTCATATCGTTGCATCTAAAGGAGCCAATGCGGCGATTTGGAACATTGAAAACTACAAGCTTTCAGTTGTAAAAGGAGATATGTATCTCGACGAATGTCCACTCTTGTTCTATCATTTTTCTGCCTTTACGATCATTGACGAGAATACCTTTAACCTTAATTGGTATTATTATATGAAAGAACAGAAGCTTGTGGATCATTTGTATATTCCGTATGCCGACTTGGTTCATCAAAAGATTAAGCAAGTGCAAAAGGTATTTCCAGAATTTAAGCAAGGATTTATTGCAAGGAAGCATGTTCCTGACACGCATTTTTATGAGAGATGAAAAAACCGCTCATTTATTGAGCGGTTTCAGCGTGTAGACAAACCCTCGCATTCTTTGTCAGGTCTGTGCTCCGGTGCTCACGAATGTCGAATTCGCTCCGCTCCGGTGCTCGCCCTTTCTAGACTGCAAAGGT